>NZ_JBSFGK010000050.1:0-60328 GCF_053596495.1 Kitasatospora sp. NPDC001683 | reverse complement strand
GGAGACGACGTGGTGGTGTCTCTGGTGCAGATTTTCCGCATCCGCGACGGGAAGATCGATCGGCTGCGCGACTACTTCGCGCCGGGCCGGCGGCGCGTCCGGGGTGAGCGCCTGCCGGTCCGGCCGGGGCCGGCCGGGTGGACGGCGGGCACGGGGGAGCCAACCGGCCACCCGGGGTTCGGGTGGTTGTGCGTCCTGCGGTTACTGCGGGGTGGTGCGGTCCGGGTGGGCGGCGAGCCCGGGGGGAGTCGCTCGCCGCCCACCCGGAGTTCTGGGGGTCATCTCCGGGTCGATTGGTCGTCCTCGGAGGGGCCGGTTCTGCTCGGATGGACGTTCGGCGGGGTGGGTACGGCCGATGGGCTCGGGAGGGTCACGCCGCCCTTGCCGGGCTTGACTCCGCTGGTGTCCTGACCGTTGGTGTCGCCGTTCGCGTTGCCCTTGCTCGCACCGCTGCCGGTGCCGCTGCCGCCGTGCCCGGCGGTGCCGGGTTGCCCGCCGGTGCCCTGGTGGTCGCCGCCCGGACGGCTGAGGGAGCCGCCGCAGAAGTCCGGCACGCCGTCCGCTCCGCCGGCCGCCGCGATCAGCTGGGCGAAGACCGGGTCGGCGGCCAGCTGGCGGGGGTGCTCGCCCTTGGCCGTGCGGTCCGCGAAGCTCTGGCAGAGCGGGACCAGCGCGGCGGGTGGGGCGGGGTGGACGCCGTTCCCGCCGGGCGAGGCGGGGTCGGACGGGGCGAGGCCGTGGGGATCGGCCGAGGCGCCGGTGGACGGCCGGGCGGAGCCGTTCGGGGACGCGGATCCGGTGCTGCCGGTGGCGCTCCGGGTGGAGCCGGACGGGCTGCCCGAGGTGGCCACCGTGTGCTCCGGCTCGGACGAGCCGCCGCCGAGGGCGGACTGCCAGTTCCCGGTGCCGGCGGCGACCGCGACCCCGCACAGCGCGGTGGCGCCGAGCACGGCGGCAGCGGCCTTCGTGCTGAAGGCCCTGGCCAGCGCGGCGGTTGCCATCGATCGTCTCCGGATGGGGGTCACTACGGGGTCGGGCGTGAGACTCGCCTCCCGGAACGCGGCCAGGGCGGCCTCCTCCCCGGCCAGTTCCGCCGCCGTCGCCGGGGCGGCGGCCGCGGCCAGCACCCGGGCGAGCTGCCCGGGACCGTCCGGTCCGGTGAGCGAGGCGTCCTGCCCGGCCGACGGGGCGGCCACGGCACCGCCGAGCAGCTGCTCGGCGGCATCACGGTCGATCCGACGGGATCGGTTGGTGCTCATCTCATGTCCTTCAGCGTCGCGGCCCGGCGTTCTGTCACACCCTGCGGAGAACTTTTTTTCGCGGGTTTCCCCGCGGCTTCCTCAGCGGGCTCCTTCGCGGTCGGCGCGGCCCGGCCCGCGGCACCCGGTTCGGTCCGCCGGGCGGCCGGGATCCCGGCGCCGGAGGCGAAGGGCTGGTCCAGCAGCTTGGCCAGCCGCCGCAGCCCCCGGTGGGCGGCCATCCGGACGCTGCCGGCCCGCTTGCCGAGCACCTGGGCGGCGCTCTCGGCGTCCAGCTCCATGACCACTCTCAGCAGCACCGCCTCGGCCTGGTCGCGCGGCAGCCGGGAGATCAGCGCCAGCGCGTCGGCGGTGCCGACCGTGGTGAGCGCGGCGCGCGCGGTGTCGTCCCCGGCGGCCAGCTCGACCAGGTACTCGAACGGCAGGTCGGCGACCGGGCGGCGGCGGCGGGCGCGCAGGTGGTCCATCGCGCGGTTGCGGGCGATGGTGGCGGCCCAGCCGCGGAAGCCGTCCCCGTCGCCGGAGAAGCCGCGGAGGTCGCGGGCGATCTGCAGCCAGGTCTCGGAGGCGATGTCCTCGGCGTCCTGCATGTCCTCCGGCCGTCCGCCGACCAGCACTCTCAGGTAGCGCAGCAGACCCGGCTGGACGGTCCGGAAGAGCAGCCGGAACGCCTGTTCGTCACCCTCCTGCGCGGCGCGGACCGCCTCGGTCAGGTCGGTGGGAACGGCGCCCCCGCCCGGCGGGGGGCCGGCGGGAGGTACTGGTCCGGACCGGCCGAGGGGGCTGCCGGTGCCCGCTCCGGGGCGTTCTGCACTCTGCACCCGCCACATGATGCGCCATTCGAGCGAACGGGTCGGCTCCGGTCGAAGGACCGGACCGGTCGGAACCAAGATCCAATGGCCGGCTGCCGTTCGTCCGCGACCCCGGAACGCCGCCCCCGCCAGGCTTGTTGGTGGACGAATCGATTCAGGTCGCGACCGTGACCGGATCGCCGGGTCCGCCGAAGCCGCCGGACCGCCGCCGTGACCCCGCGCCCGTACTCCTGATGTCCGCCCGGGCCCGTCCGACTGCTCCCCGGTCGAGCGGGGTGGGCCGGTCGCACGACGTCCTGGCCGGCGCCGCACAGGGGCTCCCGTCCGTCGGGGACGAACGGTTCCGGACGGTGCGCCGCCTGGACACGCCGGCCCGCGCGCTGTGCACGCCCCCGGAGGAATGAGCTGGTCAGCGCCGGTGTCACGGTCCGCCCAGTGACAACTGTCATGCGGATCACGCAACGGACGGCACTGCTCCGACGGAGGGCCGGACGGAAAGACTGGAGGCACGACGCGGGCAGCGGCCCGCAGTCACCAGCCGGGGGAGGAACCCACCATGAGCAGCCAGACCGTCAGCGCCGCCACCGCCGCTCCCGCCCAGGCCGCCGAAGCGCCGAACCCGCTGGTCTCCGGGCTGCGCCCGATCGTCCTCGACGTGGTCGCGCCACTGGCCGGCTACTACCTGCTGCACTCGGCCTGCGGCCTGAGCGAGTTCGCCGCGCTGGCCTGGAGCAGCGCCTTCTCGGCCGGCCGGACCGTCCTCGGCCTGCTGGGCGAGCGCAAGGTCAACCTGTGGGCCTCGCTGATGCTGGTGGTCAACCTGGCCGGCCTGGCGCTCACCTTCGTCACCGGCGACGCCCGGATGATGATCGCCAAGGACGGCTTGCTGAGCGGCACCGTTGCGCTGGCGATCCTGGTCTCGGCGCTGGTCGGCCGTCCGGTGATGACCCCGATGCTGATGCCCTTCGTCACCAAGGGCAACCGGGATCGCGCCGCCGCCTGGCAGCGGCTGGTCGAGGGCCGGGCGGCCGCCTCGCGGGCCTTCCACCGCCACGAGCGGGTGTTCGCCGGCATCTGGGGCACCGCGCTGCTGGCCGAGTGCGCGGCCCGGGTGGTCGGCGCCTTCACCCTGCCGGTGTCGACCATGGCCTGGCTGTCCACCGTGTTCCTGATCGGCGCGATCGTGGGCGGTTCGCTGCTCGGCCAGATCGCGGTCGAGCCGATCGAGAAGCTGGTCGAGGCCGAGGTCGAGGCCGAGGTCGAGGCCCCCGTCGCCGCCTGAGCCCCGCTCGGGCCACCGCCTGAACTGCGGGTTCCGACCGTTTGAACAGTCAGGAACCATCGGGATCTCCCGGGAGTCCTTATAACGAGGGGGTAACGGGCCCCCGACCGAGGAAACGGGGAGCCCACCATGCGGACCGACGCGCTGACCACCACCGAGGACCGCACCCTCGTCTGGGACGGCTGCCTGAACGTCCGCGACCTGGGCGGACTGCCCACCACCTCCGGCCGACCGACCGTCCGTGGCGCGATAGTCCGGGCGGACAACCTGGACCGCCTCACCCGCGAGGGCTGGGACGCCCTCCTCGACCACGGTGTCCGCACCGTGGTCGACCTGCGCGACGCCGAGGAGTACAAGCCGCTCCTCCCGCTCCCCGAGGACGTCGAACTGGTCCGCGTCCCGCTGGACGAGCTGGCCGGCCCCGCCTGGTGGGAGACCCACGGCCGACTGGACGGCACCCCACTGGCCTTCCGTCCGTACCTGGAGCACTGCCCGCACGCCGCCGCCGCGCTGGTCACCGCGATCGCCGACGCCCGCCCCGGCGGACTGGTGGTGCACTGCGGCGCCGGCCGTGACCGCACCGGCCTGGCCGCCCTGCTGCTGCTCGCCCTGGCCGGGGTCGACCGGGCCGCGATCGCCGAGGACTACCTGCTGAGCGCCCCCAACGTCCGTCCGCTGTACGCGATGCTCGGTCTGCCGGACCCGTACCGCCGGATCGACGCGGCGCTGGCCGAGGCCGGGACCACCGCCGAGGCCGCTCTGACGGCCGCCCTCGAGGGGCTCGATCCGGTGGGCTACCTGCTCGCGGCGGGGGTCACGCCCGCCCGGATCGCCGCCGTCCGGGAGCGGCTGCTGCCCGGCGCGTAGGGCGCGTAGCACGTCGGGGGCGTTCGACGGGACACGAAAACAAGCTACCCACAGGTAGCGTCAACTCATGGTTGACGATCCTCGGATCGACAACCTACGGTTGACGCATGGAGAATCCCGTTGTTCCCAACACCACTCCGCTGCGCCTCGACGACCTGATCGCCGCGATCAAGAAGGTCCACACCGACGCGCTCGACCAGCTCTCCGACGCGGTCATCGCCGCCGACCACCTCGGCGACCTCGCCGATCACCTGATCGGCCACTTCGTGGACCAGGCCCGCCGCTCCGGCGCCTCCTGGACCGACATCGGCCGCAGCATGGGCGTCAGCAAGCAGGCCGCCCAGAAGCGCTTCGTCCCCAAGGGCCCGGGCACCCCGGCCGACCTAGACCCCGAGCAGGGCTTCGCCCGGTTCACGCCCCGGGCCCGCAAGGTCATCGTGGCCTCGCAGGAGGAGGCCAGGAAGGCGAGCAACCCCGAGATCACCGCCGAGCACATCCTGCTCGGGCTGCTCGCCGAGCCCGAGGGCATCGGGCTCAAGGCGCTCGCCGCCCAGGGCGTCACCCCGGAGGCCGTCCGGGCGGCGGCCACCGCCGTCCTGCCGACCGCGGTCGAGCAGGCGATCCCCGCGCTGATCCCGTACGACGCGCAGGGCAAGAAGGTGATCGAGCTGACCTTCCGCGAGGCGCTCAAGCTCGGCCACAACTACGTCGGCACCGAGCACATCCTGCTCGCGCTGCTGGAGTTCGAGAACGGCGAGGGCGTGCTCGCCGGACTGAAGGTGGACAAGTCCGAGGCGGAGACCTTCATCGCCGAGGCCGTCGCCGCCATCATCGCCGCCCGGAACGCGGAGTCCGGACAGCAGCGGTGAGACCTCCGTCGGCCCGCCGTGCCCGGGTGGAACTCCCGCCCGGGGCACGGCACTTCCGCGTTCCGCTCAGAATCCCGAGACGTGGGTGGTGACGATCCGGACCCGGCCGTCGGCGGCCGCCGCCAACGCCGCCCGCAGCCGGGCCGAACGGGCCGGACCGAGCAGTTCCAGTGCCTCCTCGACCGGGGCCCAGCGGTGGGTGTCCAGCTCGCCGGCCGGCACGGTCACCGGGGTGCCGTCCGGGACGGTACCGAAGTCGAACAGGAAGTGCTGGGCGGGGTGGTCGAGTTCACCCGAGGGGTGGGTCCAGGAGATGGCCAGCAGATCGCCCGCCTCCTGGACGATGCCGGTCTCCTCAGCCAACTCCCGCTCGGCGCACTCGACCGGGCCCTCGCCGAGGTCGATCGTCCCGCCCGGGAACTGCCAGTGCTCGCGGTACCCGGCCTTCACGATCAGGATCCGGCCGGACTCGTCGCGCAGCAGGCAGCCCGCCGCCGCGTAGATCCGGGGCAGGGAGGCCAGCCACTCCTCGCGGGATCTCAAGGGCTCAGCCGTCACGGTGTTCCTCCTGGGGCAGGGCGGTTCGGTCGCCCCCCACTCTGCCACCGCCGCCCTGACCGGCCCGACCGTCCTGCTCGGCGGGGAGCCGGGCCGGGAGGCCTACTCGGCGGGTAGCCGGGCCGGGAGACCGAACAGCGGGAAGAGCACGTCGGTGTCCAGGAAGTTGGTGAGCCCGGTGATCCGGCCCTCCGACACCTCCGGCACGATCAGCGCCCACGGCTCGTGCCCGCCGGCCGGGCTCGGCCGGTACTGGGCGAGGGCCGGGCCGCCGTTGGCCGTCACCGGCAGCAGCCGGGAGCCCCGGCAGCCGTGCCCCGGGCCCAGCATCCAGGCCCGGATCTCCTCCGGCCCCCGCAGCCACATCGCGAACGGCGGCATGTTGAGCGTGACGTCCTCGTGCAGCAGCGCCGCCAGGCCGTCCATGTCGTACGCCTCGAAGGCGCGGACGTAGCGGTCCAGCAGCGCCCGCTGCGCCTCGTCCATCGCGGGGGCCGGGCGGGCGGCCGAGGAGTCGGCGGCGAGCACCGCGCGCGCCCGCTGCAACGCGCTGTTGACCGAGGCGACCGTGACGCCGAGCAGTTCGGCCACCTCGGCGGCCTTCCAGCCGAGCACCTCGCGCAGGATCAGCACCGCCCGCTGCCGGGGCGCGAGGCGCTGCAGCACGGCGACGAAGGCCAGCTTCACCGACTCGCGCTGGGCGGCCACGTCGGCCGGATCCCCCGTCCCGGCCAGGACCCGGTCGTCCGGCGCGGGGCCGATCCACGTCACCCCGGGCAGCCGGGCGTCGCTCGCGGTGGCCACCGTCACCGGACCGGCGAGATCCATCGGACGGGCGCGGCCCTTGCGGCCGTTCAGCGCGTCCAGGCAGACGTTGGTGGCTATTCGGTACACCCAGGAGCGCAGCGCGGCCCGCCCCTCGAAGCCCCGGTGCCCGCGCCAGGCGCGGACCATGGTCTCCTGCACCGCGTCCTCGGCCTCGAAGACCGAACCGAGCATCCGGTAGCAGTAGCCGGTGAGTTCGGTGCGGTACCGCTCCAACTGGAGCTCGACCGGCTCCTCCGTGATCACATCGGCCATGGCGCGCCCCCGTCCTATTGCCGCGTGCCGCTGAACGGGACGAACGTAGCGCACCGTACCGACAACCCGGCGGGGCGGAGCGGCAAGCGCCCTGAGCGTGCGTCAGGGGCGGACGCCGGACCGGTGGCGTCCGCCCCCGCGGGACCTTCGACCTCCGGCAGGGGGCCGTCGGCCGGCCGGGCCGGTCGTCAGCCGGGCCGTCGTTCTGTGGGGCCGTCGTTCAGTGGACGGAGTGCTTCTCCGCGCCGCGGTGCCGGTGCCCCTTGAGCTCCGCGTGCATCGCCGGGGCGGAGGGCACCACCGAGGACGCCGCGTCGCGCCCACCGTGGCGGAAGGCGTCTCCGGAGGGGTTCGCGGCGGCGGAGGACACCACGCCGGCCAGCGGCTTCGGTCCGAGCCGGCTGGGCGTGCTCACCATGCCCCGGCGTTCCAGTAGGTCCTGGGTGCCCTGGCGGAACTTGGCGGTGCTGCCCGCTGTGCGCTTGGTCATCGTCGGCCTCCCTTCGGCGGCCACGGCCGGACGGATGCCGACCGGAGGGGCCGCACGGGCGTTATGTCCGGATTTTATCCGGCCAGCGGGCCGGTGCCACCGGGGAGGCCGGGGTCCGGGCGGCCGGGGGCGTGCTCAGCCCATGACCTCGTGGACGAAGCACCACCGCCAGTCCTCCCCCGGCTCGTACGAGCGGATCACCGGGTGGGAGGAGTTGTGGAAGTGCGCGGTGGCGTGCCGCTGCGGCGAGTTGTCGCAGCAGCCGATGTGGCCGCAGTCCAGGCAGATCCGCAGGTGCACCCAGTCCCGACGGCCCTGGGCCAGGCAGTCGGCGCAGCCGTCGGTGGGCGGGAGGGGCTCGATGTCCCGGGGGGCCATGGCGAGGTCTTCGCAGGCGCTCATGGTCGAAGGCTATGACGGCCGGGGCCGGGCCGCCGCTTCAGGACGCCCCCGGGAGTGGGTGGCGTGCCGGGCTCCGCCGCCCCGGGTGCCGCCGTACCGGCCCCGGCCGGGCCCGGCGAGGTGGCGGGCGCGGCATCCGGGGCCGTCCAACTGGCCAGCAGGGCCGGCTTCTGGGCGGTGGGCGAGTCCGGTGGGGCGGTGTAGACGACCAGCATCTGGTCCGGCACGCCGTTGACGGTCAGGATCTCGTAGCCGAACTCGAGCCCGCCGACCAGCGGGTGCCGGAGCAGCTTCACGCCGCTGGTCTTCTCCCGCACCAGGTGGTCCGCCCAGAGCCGGCGGAACTCCTCGCTGCACAGCGACAGTTCGCCGACCAGGGCGGCCAGGGCCGGGTCGTCGGGGTGCGGTCCGGCGTCCCGGCGCAGCTGGGCGACGGGCTCCGCGACGACCGCCTCCCACTGGGGGTGGAAGTCGCGGGCGGCGGCGGGGTCGAGGAAGGCGTCCCGGGCCTGGTTGGGCGGCGAACCCGCCATGGCGGCGGCGGGTTCGGAGAAACCCCAGCTGTCCGCCGCCCTGCGCGCCGAACTCGGCCCGCGCGACGTCCGGGTCAGCGCGATCGCGCCCGGCCTGACCGACACCGAACTCGGCGGACACATCGACAACCCGGCGCTGCGGGAGCAACTCGGCGGCATGTTCGCCGCCATCCCGGCGCTCCACGCGGAGGACGTCGCCGACCTGATCGCCTACACCGTCAGCCGCCCCCGGCACGTCAACCCGCGCCACCAGGTGGTGCTGCCGACCCGGCAGACCTGACCATCGGGCCTGACGAGGGCCGGATCCCCGCTCCGGACCCACGGGTGGCATGGGAGCATGCCACCCGTGGCGATCGTGACGGGGAGAACGGACGGCGACACCGGCGGGGGCGGCAGTACGGCCCCGGCCGGGCGGCCGGACACCAGCGGGGGCATACCCGGGCAACCGGGCAACGGCGCAGGCGCGGGCACAGACGCGGGCGCGGGCGCGGGCGCAGCGGGACGGCCGGGCGCCGAGCAGCGGCGGGCCCGACCGCTGTCCGACGCCGGCCGGATCCGGCAGCCCGTCGCCCTGATCCGGCTGCTCACCGGCCTGCTCGCGATGGCGCTCACCCTGCTGCTCGCCGACTACGCCCGCGCCACCACCGTGGGCATCGCCTCCGACGTCGCCGAGGCCGCCGCACTGGTGCCGCAGACCCTGGCCGGCCTGGCCGGCGGGCTCACCACCGCCGCCGTCCTGCTGCTGCCGGTCGGACTCGCCGTCCGCCGCCTGCTCGGCCCGGACCGGCGGCGCGCCCTCCAACAGGTCTCCGACGGCCTGCTCGCCGCCGTCACCGCGTACGGCGCCACCCTCGCCCTGGACCTGTGGGCCGACGACCTCGCCCCGCCCTCACTGCTCACCGCACTCACCCAGCCGCTCCCCGGCAACCTGCTCGGGCACACCGAACCGGTCTACGGCTACCTCGCCCCCGTCCTCGCCTTCATGACCGCCTCCGGCAGTCGCGAACGGCGCCTGCCCTGGGCCGTCCTCGCGCTCTCCGGCCTCGCCGGACTGGCCGGCGGGTACGCCACCCCCACCGCGCTGCTGCTCGGCCTGTTGATCGGCTGGACCGGCGCCCACGGCACCCTGTACGCCGTCGGCACCCCGGACCCGCGGCCCAGGCCCGGGGAGGTCCTGCGCGCCCTGCGGGACAGCGGGCTGCGGCCCGTCGAGGCCCTCCCCGCCGGACCGGACCACTACCGGATCCGGCAGGCCGAGGAGCGGTCCGAACTCGACGTCCAACTCCTCGACCGGCAGGCCGTCACGGCTGCCGCCGTCCAGCGCGCCTGGCGTCGACTGCGGCTGCGCACCGCGCCCCACCCCCGCGCACTGCGCTCACCGCGCACCGGGCTGGAACACGAGGCCCTGGTCACCTACGCGGCCCTCGCCGCCGGAGTGCGCACCCGCCGGATCGCCGCCACCGCGGGCCTCGGCCACGACACCGCCCTGATCGCCTACGAGCACCTGGTCGGCCGCACCCTGGACCAGCTCGACGACTCGGAGATCACCGACGAGCTCCTCACCGACGCCTGGAGCCAGCTCGCCCTGCTCCAGCGCCGCGAGATCGCCCACCGCGCCCTCGTCCCCTCCTCCCTGCTGGTCGACGACACCGGCGCGGTCCACCTGGTCGACTTCGCCGACGGCGACATCGCGGCGAGCGAACTCGTCCTGCGCTGCGACATCGCCCAGCTCCTCACCACCCTCGCCCTCCGGGCCGGCGCCGCCCGCTCCGTCCGCGCCGCCACCACCGTCCTCGGACCCGACGCCCTGGGCGCCGCCCTCCCCCTCCTCCAGCCGATAGCCCTCGCCCGCACTACCCGCCAGTCGCTCAAGCGCCACCCGGACGGGAAGGAGGCGGCGGCCGCGGACCCGCAGGCGCTGGAGGGCTGCCCGGCGGAAGCGGCCGGCGGCGCGCGCCCGACCGGGCGGCACGCGGCCCCGCCCCTGCTCACCCGCGAGGTCGGCACGGCCGTGCCGGCAGGCGAGGCGCGGCCGGGGCACGGCGACAGCGGCGAGCCCGCGACGATCGGCATGGCCACCGATGGGGCCGGCGCCGCGGTCGCCGGGCCGACCACGGGAGGGGACGGCGGCTCGGGCAGCGCTGCCGCCCCCACCGGGTCGTACGCCGCAGCGCCGACCGGCCCGGTCCGCCCGGTCGGGGCAGACCGTCGCGGCGCCGACGAGCCCTCCGCCGAGCAGCAGGACTCCGGCGGCGGCGAGCCGGGCCCGACCGGCGGCCTGCTCGAGGAGATCCGGGCGGAGGTGCTGCGCGGTCGACCGGAGGTGGTGGGGCGGCCGGTGCGGCTGGAACGGCTGCGGCCGCGGACGCTGCTGGCGGTGGTGGGCGGGGTGGTGGCCGGGTGGCTGCTGATCCCGCAGTTCTTCGCGGCCGAGGACAACCCGATCGCGGCCCTCGCGGACGCCGATCCGTGGTGGCTGGCGCTGGCGGTGGTGGCGGCGGGGCTGAGCCACGTGGCGGCGGGGATGGGGTTCGTCGGGTTCGTTCCGGAGCGGCTGGACTTCCGCAACGTCGTGCTGGCGCAGCTGGCCGGGGCGTTCGTGAAGCTGGTGTCCCCCGGGGGCGTCGGCGGGATCGCGCTGAACACCCGGCTGCTGCAGCAGGCGAACATCCCGACCGCGCAGGCGCTGTCCAGCGTCGGGGTGGGGCAGTTGATCGGGCTGGTGCTGCACCTGCTGCAGCTGGGGGCCTTCGTCTACCTGGTGGACGCGCAGCCGGGCGGTTCGGAACTGGAGGCACTGCCCGCCGTGGTCGTCGGGCTGGTGGTGGCCGCGGTGCTGCTGGCGGTGGTGTGGTCGATCCCGCCGGCCCGGCGGTGGCTGGGGGCGCGGCTGCGGCCGTTGACGGCTCAGGTGCTGCCGCGCCTGCTGGACCTGCTGCGCAATCCGGGCCGGCTGGCGGTGGGGGTGTCCGGGCAGCTGCTGGTGTCGCTCTGCCTGATCTCCTGCCTGTACTGCTGCGCCCTGGCGATCGGCCGGGTGCCGTCCTTCGCCTCGGTGGCCGTGGTGTTCCTGGTCGGCAATGCGGCGGGCAACGCCGCGCCGACTCCGGGCGGGGCCGGCGCGGTGGACATGGCGCTGGTCATCGGGCTGCAACAGACCGCGTCGATGGAGGAGGGCGGTGCGCTGGCGGCGGTGGCGCTGTTCCGGCTGCTGACGCTGATCCTGCCGGTGCTGCCGGGCTGGGCGGCGATGACCTGGCTGCAGCGCCGCAAGGCGCTGTAGGGGTGGTGGGGCCGGACGGCCTACTCGCGGTAGTCGTCCTCGTCGAGCTGGACGATCCGGCTCTGCTCGGCGGCGTCGGCGACGTCGGTGGCCGGGTCCGCGCCGAGAGCCCGGCGCTCGGCGACCTCGTCGTACTCGTCGCCGGTGGGCTCCTCCTCGTCGGGTTCGACGGTTTCGGTGGTCTCGTCGATCAGGTAGTCCTCGTGGTCCTGCGGCATGGCGTCCGTCCTCACTGTCGGGAGACTCCCAGGGCCCGGATGGCGTACTGGCAGTATCCGCCGCCGGGCGCGCGGACGCGACGCGCCGGGGCCGCTCCGGCGTGTTGTCCGGTCGCGCCACCGGGCCGAATTGACCCATGGATTCCGCACCGGAATGACCCATGGCACGGGTGCATTCCGCTCCTAGGGTCGTAGCCATGACGACGAACGAGATCACCTCCGCCCCCGCCCGCCTCGACTACGCCCGCACCGTCCCCAAGGTGTTCCGCGCGATGATCGCCCTGGACGCGGCCGCCCGCGAGGGCCTCGACCCGGCGCTGGTCGAGCTGGTGCAGATGCGCACCTCGCAGCTGAACAACTGCGCGTACTGCCTGGACATGCACGCCAAGGACGCCCGCAAGGCCGGCGAGACCGACGAGCGGATCTACCTGCTGCCGGTCTGGCACGAGGCCCCGGCCGGGGTGTACAGCGAGCGCGAGCGGGCCGCGCTCGCGCTGGCCGAGGAGATCGTGCGGATCGGCGCCGGGGTCTCGGACGCGGTGTACGCCCGGGCCGCCGATCACTTCGCCGAGGCGGAGCTGGCACAGCTGATCTCGGTGTGCTTCACCATCAACGCCTGGAACCGGATCAACATCACCACCCGCAAGACCCCGGGCACGCTGTAACGCCGACGGCCGGCCCGCCCTCGCTCCGCCCCCGTCGGGGTCCCCGGCGGGCCTCCGGCGGGCCCGCACCGCGGGGCCGCGCGGAACGCGCCGCAGGCCACCGGGGGTACGATCGGTGCCGTACCCAGGGCTTACCCACACCCACCCGGTGGCCCCGAGGCCCATACGAACGACGGGGAAATCATGTCCGGCTCGCACTACTTCTCCAGTGCACCCGAGGTCGCCAGCGAGCGCCGGCCGATCACGGTCTCGCTGCCGGACCTGACCCTCGAACTGACCACCGACACCGGGGTGTTCTCGCACGGTCGGCTCGACCAGGGCACCCGGATCCTGCTGGAGCACGCCCCGCAGCCGCGGGTGCGCGGGCCGATCCTGGACATCGGCTGCGGCTACGGCCCGATCGCGCTGACCTGGGCGACCCGGCGCAAGCGGCTGCCGGTCTGGGCGGTGGACGTCAACGAGCGCGCGCTGGAGCTGGTCCGGCTGAACGCCGAGGCGCTGCGGCTGGGCAACGTCCAGGCCGCGCTGCCGGACGACGTCCCCGAGGACCTCCGGTTCGCCACCATCTACTCCAATCCGCCGATCCGGATCGGCAAGGCCGAGCTGCGCAGGCTGCTGACGCACTGGCTCGGCCGACTGACCCCGGACGGTTCGGCGTTCCTCGTGGTGCAGAAGCACCTGGGCTCGGACTCGCTGCAGAAGTGGCTCAACGACCAGGGCTACCCGACGTCCCGGGTCACGTCGGTCAACGGGTTCCGGATTCTGGAAGCACGGCCCCGCCCGGATGCGGGCGAGGGCTCGGAGAGTGGACGGGGAACGACGTCGTGAAGCAGCTGCGCGGGACCGAACTGAAGCGACTGCACCGCTCGTGGCGGCGCAGCAACGAGTTCCGGCTCGCGATGATCCTGGAGAACCTGCAGTCGCCGTTCAACGTCGGCTCGGTGGTCCGGACCGGGGCGGCGATGGGCGCCGAGAAGCTGTACCTGACCGGGGACACCCCGTCGGTGCGCTCGACCGGTGCGCAGAAGGCCGCGATGGGCACGGACAAGTACCTGAAGGTGGAGCACTTCCCGACCGTCGCCGAGGCGGTCGCGGCCGCGAAGGCGGACGGCTTCAAGGTGGTCGGGCTGGAGCTGGCGGACGAGGCGGTGCCGATGTTCGCCGCCGAGCTGACCCCGGCGGTGGCCTTCGTGCTCGGGCACGAGGACCGCGGGATCACGCCCGAGGCGCTGGCGCTCTGCGACCAGGTGGTGTTCGTGCCGCAGCTGGGCCGGGTCGGCTCGCTGAACGTCTCGGCGGCCGCCACGGTGGCCTGCTACGAGGCGCGCCGCCAGGGGTTCGCGCTCAGCGGCACCCCGGACGGGAGCGACGCCGGCGGCGACTTCGGCGACGAGGACTGACCAGGACTGACCAGGACCGGCGAGAACTGACCGCGACCAACCAGGCCTGACATCGGATCAGATGACCGGAGGGGTGTGCCGAAAGGCCCACCCCTCCGGCGTTCTCCGCGCCGGAAGCCCTCGGATATCTGCCGAAAGGCAGATGTGCGGAAGCGGCCCGGACGGAAGCATTTCGGGCGTGACCGAACTCCAGATCCTCGACCTCACCAAGGAGTACCGGGGCGGCAAACGCGCCGTCGACTCCTTCTCGCTGACGCTCCGGCCCGGCGTGCTCGGCCTGCTCGGTGCCAACGGCGCCGGCAAGTCGAGTCTGATGCGCATCCTGGCCACGGTCACCCGGCCCACCTCGGGGCGGGTGCTGTGGCAGGGGATGGACATCGCCCGCCACCCCGGGCCGCTGCGCCGCGCCGTCGGCTACCTGCCGCAGGACTTCGGCGTCTACCCGCAGCTCACCGCCCGCGAGTTCCTCGCCTACCTGGCCGCCGCCAAGGGGCTGCGGCGGCGCTCCGCCAAGGCCCGGATCGAGGAACTGCTCGAACTGGTCAACCTCTCGGGCGCGGCCGGGCAGCGCCTGGGGGCGATGTCCGGCGGAATGCGCCAGCGGGTCGGCATCGCCCAGGCACTGCTCAACGACCCGGCGCTGCTGATCGTGGACGAGCCGACGGTCGGGCTCGATCCCGAGGAGCGGCTGCGCTTCGGCAGTCTGCTGAGCGGGCTCGGCGCCGAACGGATCGTCGTGCTCTCCACCCACATCGTCCCGGACGTGGCGGCCACCGCCGACCGGATCGCGGTGATGGGCGGCGGTCGGCTGCTGCACCACGGCAGCGCGGAGGACCTGCTGCGCGGCGCCGAGG
This sequence comes from Kitasatospora sp. NPDC001683, assembly GCF_053596495.1. Lineage (NCBI taxonomy): Bacteria > Bacillati > Actinomycetota > Actinomycetes > Kitasatosporales > Streptomycetaceae > Kitasatospora > Kitasatospora sp. NPDC001683. Next base: position 45,756 of record NZ_JBSFGK010000050.1, on the reverse strand, counting down.
GCTCGGTCTGGGAGCTGACCGTCCCGGCCGACCAACTCCCGCCGCTGCGCTCGCGGTTCCTGCTCGGCGGCACCACCCGCACCCCGCAGGGCGTCCGGGCACGGGTGCTGTCCCGGCACGCGCCCACCCCCGAGGCGCGGCCGGTACCGCCCCGGCTGGAGGACGCGTACCTGCTGCTCACCGCCGACCGGGCCGCTGCGGAGCAGGTGGCGGCATGGTGACGCGGATCGGGGCACTGGCCCTGGCCGACTTCCGGGAGCGCCGACGGCGCCCTGGCTACCTGGTCGTGCTGCTCGGCACCCTCGCGCTCGGGCTGCTGGCCGCACCACTGGGCGACTCCCGCTGGGAGGTGTTCCAGGTGACCGACCTGCGCGGCCGCTACACCAGCGGCTACTTGGGGACGGTGACGGCGCTCGGCGGCGCCGTCTGGCTCTCGCTGGTGGGCTTCGCGATCGCCCGGGGCGCCATCGGGCGGGACGAGCAGAGCGGCGTCGGCCGGCTCCTCGCCGCCACCCCGCTGAGCCGGATCGGGTACCTGGCGGGCAAGTTCGTCAGCAACCTGCTGCTGTTCGGCTCGATGCTGCTCGCACTGGCCGGAACGGCGCTCGCGGTGCAACTGATCAAGGGCGACTCGGACCAGGTGGACGTGGTGCGGCTGCTGCTGCCGTACGTCCTGATCACGCTGCCGCTGCTGGCGGCGGTGGCCGGGTGCGCGGTGCTCTTCGACACCGTGCCCGGGCTGCGCGGCGGGCTGGGGGCGGCGGTCTGGCTCGCGGTCTGGCTGGTCTGCGTGGTGGGCGCCCAGGCCGGCGGCGGACCGGACCTACTGGGCATGCGGCGGATCACCACCTCGATCCGGGAGGTGCTCGCGGCCGGCGGGCGGCCGGTCGACGGGGTTGAGTTCGGCGTGGGCCTGACGGCGGACAACCGGGTGCTCGGCACCTTCGACTGGCCCGGTCTCGGGCCGGGCGAGGCGCTCGGGCCGGCGGCCACGGGGGTGCTGCTGGCCGGTGCGGCGGTGGGGACCGCGCTGCTCGGGGCGCTGTGGCTCCGGAGCTTCGACGGGCCGCACGTCCGCCCGGGCGCCGGGTCGGCCGGGCGGACCAGCGCGGGCGCTCCGGGCGCTCCGACCGGGGGCGCGGCGGCGTCCTCGGCCGGCCCGGCGGGCTTCGCCCTGGACCTGACCCGGCTGACCGTTCCCCGGCAGGGGCCCATCGGATTCGACGCGCTGCTCGGGGAGTTGCGGGTCCTGGTGCGGGGGCAGCGGCTGTGGTGGGCCGGCGTGGCCGTGCTCGCCATGGTCGCGGCGGCCGTCACCCCGGACGGACCGAGCCACCCGGCGCTGCCGTTCGCGATGCTCTGGCCGATGCTGCTCTGGTCCCGGATGGGCCACCGAGTCGACGGCGGCAGCATCGACCAGCTGCTCGCCTCCTGTCCGTCCCCGCTGCGCCGGGGGCTGGCCGGTCTGCTCGCCGGGATCGTCCCCGCGCTGGCGGTGGTGGCCGTACCCGCTCTGCGACTGGCCGGTGCCGGGCAGTCCAGGGCAGCGGCGGGCGCCATCGCGGGCGCCCTGCTGGTCCCCGCCCTGGCGCTGCTCTGCGGCAGCCTCACCCACGGGCCCCGGCTGTTCCAGACCGTCTACCCGATGCTCTGGTACGGGATGGTCACCCACGTCTCCGGGCTGGACTTCCTCGGCGTCTCCGGGGACCGGGCCCCGGCCCCGCCGGCGGTCGCGGGCCTGGCCGCCGCGCTGGCCGCGGCCGCGCTCGCCCTGGACGCGATACGCCACGCCGCCCGGTGACACGCCACTCGGTGAGCCGGGCGGAGGAGGGGCGGTTCCCCCACCGGGGGGAGCCGGTCCCTCCCTGCGGCGGAGGCCGCGGGGCGGAATGGACTGGGAGCTTGGAGGCAGTCGGAAAACGACCCGACTCCCTTCTCCTGATCGAGGATTGACCATGCGCAAGCTCACCACCGCCATCGCGCTGACCACCGCGGCCGTGGCTCTCGCCGCCGGAACCGCCGGCACCGCCACAGCCGCGCCCGCGTCCGCGTCCGCCGAACACCTGTCCCTGTACAGCTGGACCCTGCTCAACGAGCACGGCCCGGGCCCCAACCCGGGCGAGCGACTCACCGCGCAGGTCAGCGCCCGTACGGTGGGCGGCCACCCGCGGGGGCACGTCGTGGTGCAGCACGTGTTCGAGAAGTCCGGCACCACCCGGGCCGAGTTCGACGTCGACTGCCTGACCGTCGACGGGAACGGCGCCATCACCGTGACCGGGCCCATCTCGCAGACCGTGGTCACCCCGCTCGGGGGCGAGCCGTACCTCTATCAGGAGGGGCAGCACCCCGAGGCCGGCCTCACCTTCTACCCGACCGACGAGCAGCACCAGCGCCGGGTCGGCTGGAACCACACCAACCCCCAGATGCACACCGAAGTCGTCAAGTGCGGCCCGGTTCCGGCCGGCCTCTGGGTCATCGCCGGCGGGACCTTCCTCCGGCGGTGACGGCCGGGCCGCCCCCACCGGCCCCGAACGCATCAACAGACCGATCGTCAACCTGTCGTCAGCATCAGGGATTTACGGTAACGTCGCCCGCGCCAACTGCGCCGCCTCCGGGGCGGGGATCACCGGATTCACCGGCTCCCCGGCCAAGGAGTGCGGCCCGCGCGGCGTGCGAGCCAACGCGGTCGCCCCGGGCCCGATCGCCACCGACCTGGTCGGCGAGCTGTCCGAGGCCGCGCTGGAGCGGATGCGGGGAACGTCGCGCTCGGCCGGGTCGGCAAGCCCGAGGAGGTGGCTGATCCGGTCTCCTTCCCGCCGTGCGATCGGACGGCACACATCAGCGGGCCGGCCTTCGAGATCCACATCCATGACGGCGGCACGTGCCCATGGGCAGACGAGTGGGGGGCGGAAATGCGGGGAGTGCAGGGTCCGACGGCGGGGGGCGGCGAGGACCACTACGACGCGATCGTGGTCGGCAGCGGCCTGGGCGGACTGGTCAGCGCGGCCTATCTGGCTGCCGACGGGCGCAGGGTGCTCGTCGTCGAGCAGCACGACGTGGCCGGGGGCAACGCCCACGTCTTCCGGCGCCGCCGCAAGTACGAGTTCGACGTGGGCACCCACTACATCGGCGACTGCGGGCCGGACGGGATCCTCCCGGCCATCCTGTCCGGCCTCGGCGTCCGCGACCGGGTGACCTTCCGCCCGATGGACAACGAGCAGGGCTTCGACCGGATCATCACCCCCACCGCCACGGTGGACGTGCCGGCCGGCTGGGCGGCCTACCGCGACCGGCTCCGCGCGGCGCTGCCCGAGGAGACCGAGGGGATCGACCGCTTCGTCCACATCGCCGGGACGGTGTCCGGTGCCACCCGGGAGAGCCTGGTCGGCCGCCCCATGGTCGAGCTGTTCCGCCAGTTCCCCGACACCATGCGCTGGTCCCGCCGGACCCGGACCCTGGCCGAGGCCCTGGACCACTGCGAGCTCTCACCCAAGGGCCGCACCCTGATCGCCGCCCAGGCCGGCAACTACGGCACCATGCCGGACGGCATCACCTTCGCCGAGCACGCCGCCATGCTCGACCACTACATGCGCGGCGCCTACTACCCGGAGGGCGGCGGACAGGCCCTGGTGGCCGCCTTCGTCGAGGCCCTGGAGTCGTACGGCGGCGAGCTGCGCACCCGCTGCGAGGTGCGCCGCATCCTGATCGACCAGGGGCGCGCCACCGGCGTCGAACTCGCCGACGGCAGACGGATATCCGCCCCCCTGGTGATCTCCAACGCGGACTACCGGCGCACCGTGCTCGACCTGTGCGGCGGCGAGCAGGCGTTCTCCGCCGAGCTGGTCGGCCGGACCCGGGCGGCCACCATGCGCGGCGCCCTGGTCGCGGTGTACGTCGCGCTCGACACCGAACTGCCCGGCCTGCCCAACGCCAACATCTGGTGGCACGGCAGCGACGACATGGAGGCCGCGCACGCGGCGATGATCGAGAGCTGGGAACGCGACGGCACCGTGGACTCGATCCCGATGCTGATGTTCTCCTTCGCCTCCCACAAGGACCCGGGCGCGGCCGCGGTCTGCCCGCCCGGCCACAGCAACTTCCAGCTGCTGACCCTCTGCCCGCCCGGCTACGACTTCTGGGGCGTACGGGGCGGCCCGGCGGACGGCGAGCCCTACCGCCGGGACGCCGCCTACCAGGCCCGCAAGCAGCAGTTCACCGAGCTGATGGTGACCACCGCCGAGAAGGCGATCGGCCCCTTCCGGGACCGCATCACCCACCTGGAGGCGGCGACCCCGCTCAGCCACGAGCGCTACATCCGCAGCACCGGCGGCACCCCCTACGGCATGGCCCGCTGGGGCAACGTCAGCCAGCGGCCGGACGTGCGCACCGAGGTCGAGGGCCTCTACGTGGTCGGCCAGAACACCCGCTTCGGCAGCGGCCTGAGCGCGGTCGCCACCGGCGGGATCGCCGCCGCCGGACAGGTGCTCGGACGCCGCCTGCTGCCTGAGGTGGCGGCCGGCGCGGTGCTCGGCGACCCGGCCAAGCTGCCCGACCGCGGCCCGGACTGGGACCCGTTGCTGGTCTCCCGCGGCCGCGCCCGCCGGAACGCCAAGGGCCTCGCCCGAATCGGCTGACCCCCGCGCCCACCCTGCCCGACTCCGTACGCGCCGCCCACCCCCTCCCGGGGGGCGACGCGGCCGGTGGGCAGGAGGGTCTTCCGCATCACCTGCTCGAAGTAGTCGAGGATCTCGCTGGCCGAGGCCAGCCCCGCATCCCGGCGTTCCAGCCGTCCTCATCCACCATGGCCCCGGCCCCGACGATCAGGTAGTCGACCTCGAGAGCCGTCGGCTTCGACGACGGGCATTCGACCCCGGCTCGTCGACTTCGTGATCTTCTCGCCGACAACGCCCGACGCAACGCAAAAGGCCCGGCCAGAACATCTGACCGGGCCTTCCGAAACCTGAGCCGCCTGCGGGATTCGAACCCGCGACCTACGCATTACGAGTGCGTTGCTCTGGCCAACTGAGCTAAGGCGGCACCGCTGCCACGTGTGGTGGCAACGCGGGTCAGTCTACACAGGTTCGCAGGTGATCCGTAGCCGGGGTGGTCGGGGCGGGTGGGGGGTGCGGTGGGGGCGGATGGTTTTCGCTTCAATCGATCGCCGGTACGACGTTACGATGAGCGCCCCCTGTCACCCCTCCCCCACCCCCGGAGTGCACCGTGTTCGGTGTCAACCACCTGGCGACGTACGTCCTCGGCGCGCTCGTCATCATCCTGCTGCCCGGCCCCAACTCGCTGTACGTGCTGTCGGTCGCCGCCCGCAAGGGCATCCGGACCGGGTACCGGGCCGCGGCGGGCGTGTTCATGGGCGACCTCACGCTGATCAGCCTGACCTCGCTGGGGGCCGCCTCGCTGCTGAAGGCCAACCCGGCGGTGTTCGCGGTGGTCAAGCTCGGCGGCGCCGCCTACCTGCTGTGGATCGGGTTCGGGATGCTGCGGGCCGCCCGCCAGCTCTGGCGCGAGCGCCGGGCGGAGGCCGACCCGGCGGCGGCCGAGGCGGCGCCGGAGGCGGGCGAGCGGCCGTTCCGGCGGGCGCTGGTGATCAGCCTGCTCAACCCGAAGGCGATCCTGTTCCTGCTGTCGTTCTTCACCCAGTTCGTCGACCCGTCCTACGGACAGCCCGCGCTCTCCTTCGCCCTGCTCGGCGGCATCCTGCAGACCTTCAGCCTGCTCTACCTCTCCCTGGTGATCTTCGCCGGCACCACGCTCGCCACCGCGTTCCGCCGCCGCAAGCGCCTGTCCGCGACCCTGACCAGCGGCGTCGCCGTGCTGTTCGCGGGCTTCGCCGCGAAGCTGGCGGTCTCCTCCGCCTGACAACGCGAAAGCGCGGCTACCGGTCGCAGCGCTGGCCCTGCTCCGGGGCCTCCCCGGTGAGCAGGTACCGGTTGACCGCGTCGTCCACGCAGGTGCTGCGCCGCCCGTACGCGGTGTGGCCGTCCCCGTCGTAGGTGAGCAGTCGGCCGGACTCGAGCTGCCCGGCCAGCGAGCGGGCCCAGGCGTACGGGGTGGCCGGGTCGCGGGTGGTGCCGACGACGACGATCGGGGCGGCACCGGTGGCCCGGATGGTGTGGGCCGCGCCGGTGGCCCGGACCGGCCAGTAGGCGCAGGTCAGCGCCATCCAGGCCATGTCGCGGCCGAAGTGCGGCGAGGCCCGTTCGAAATCCGGCACCGCCCGCTGCACGTCCTCCGGCGAGCGGAACGGGGCGGGCAGGTCGAGGCAGTTCACCGCCGTGTTGGCGAACATCAGGTTGGGGTACGTGCCGTCCGCCTTGCGCCCGTAGTACGCGTCGGAGAGCTTCAGCAGGCCGGTGCCGTCGCCCGCCCTGGCGTCAGTGAGCGCGGTGCGCAGCTTGGGCCACAGGAATTCGGCGTACATGGCCTGGACCACGCCGGTGGTGGCCTGGGAGGCGGTGAGCCGGCGCCCGTTGTCGGTGCTCGGCAGCGGCTGGGCGTGGACGGCCGCGAGCAGGGCGTTGAGCTGGTCGCCGACCTGCTGCTCGGTGCGGCCGAGCGGGCAGTCCTCGCGTTTGGCGCAGTCCTTGGCGAAGGCCCCCCAGGCGGTCTCGAAGCCGCCGGCCTGGGTGCGGTTGCCGGTGACCGAGTCGAGCGCCGGGTCCATCGCGCCGTCCAGCACCAGCCGCCCGACCCGGCTCGGGAACAGCCCGGCGTAGGTGGCGCCGAGGAAGGTGCCGTACGACTTGCCGACGAAGTTCAGCCGCTCGTCGCCGAGCAGGGCACGCAGCACGTCCATGTCGCGGGCCGCCTCGACGGTGCTGAGGTGGCCGAGCGCGGGTCCGGCCTGCTTGCGGCAGCCCTCGGCGAACTCCTTGTCGGCGGCGACCAGCGCGTCGATCGCCCGCTGGTCGCCGGGGGCCAGATCGGCGGCGGTGAAGGCGTCCATCCGCTCGCCGCTCAGACAGCTGACGGGGTTGCTGCGGCCAACCCCGCGCGGGTCGAGGCCTACCAGGTCGTACCGGGTGCGCACGGTGCGGTCGAACGTCCCGGCGACGGTCTCCAGGTACTCGATCGCCGAGCCGCCGGGACCGCCCGGGTTGAGCAGCAGCGAACCCAACCGGGCCTCACCGCCTGCGCCGGCTGAGCCACTTGAGCCACTGGTACTGCCGGAGCCGCCCGGTACGACGGCGGCGCGGACGGCCGAGAGGGTGAGGTCGCCGTCGCCGGGTCGGTCGTAGTCCGTCGGCACCCGGAAGGTCGTGCACTCGAACCCGCCGTCGCACGGCTGCCAGGTCGGCCGCTGCGCGTAGTACGGCGCGAGCGCGGCCGGTACGACGGCGGGCAGCGGCTCCAGCGGGGTCACGGCGGCAGCCGAAGCCGCGCCGGACCCGGTGGAGGCGGTCGAGTCGGACGAGCCGGACGAGCCGGGCTCACCGGCCCCCGTGGCCGAGCCCGGGGAACCCCCGCTGCACCCGCCCGCCGAGACCGCCACCAGCCCGACCGCGAGCACCACGGCCGCCACCCGCACCCGCCCGAAGGCCCTCATCCGCTTCCTCTCCACCGCTCCGGGACATCCGAGAAAAGTACGAGAAAAGTACGAGAACGAAGAAACGACGCTGCCCGGTACCCGTCCCCCGGGTACCGGGCAGCGTAACGCCCGCTCGGCCGGCGCTCAGGACGCCTTGGCCAGCGCCTCGGCCAGGAACTGCGCCGCCTGCCGGAGCAGCCGCAGCCGCTCCCGGTCCGCGGAGTAGTCCTGCACGTTGTCCGAGATCCGCACATCGGCCTTGGCCGCCGGGCCCGGCCCCGCCTTGAGCGCGCTCTGGAGCTTGCGGGCCGCGTCCAGCCCGGCGGCGTCGCCCTTGGCGGCGGCCAGCAGCAGCTTGGCCGAGCTGCCCGCCGGGGCCTCGGCCCCGGTCTGGGTGAGCGCGGCGGCGTCGTAGCGGCCGGAGACCGCGGCGGCCACGCCGTAGAGGTCCGGCCGGGCCAGCCCGGCCGCGGCCGCGCACGGCGCGCCGCCCTCGACCCCGAGGGTGCCCCAGGAGGCCGGACCGGGCGGGAAGGTGCGGAAGGAGGCCGCGATGGTGGTGCGCAGCGTCGCGTCGTCGGCGACGGCGGCCGGGGCGGCGGCGACCAGCTCGCAGGGGTGCGCGGTGCCGCTCGGCGCCTCGGGCGCGACCAGGATGAACGGACGGACCCGGCCGGTCTGCAGGGCCGCACCGATGCCCTCGAAGACGTCCGGCACCTCGGCGTCGGCGGTCTTGCGCGGGGTGGCGGCGTGGATCACGACGACCGGGAAGCGCGCGTTCGACTCCTTGGCGTACTGCGGCGGCAGCCAGACCCGGACGTTGCGCGGTTTCCCGTCGGGTCCGAGCACGGCGGACTGCAGCAGCTCGCCGCCGCCCGGATGCCCGACGCTGTCGAAGCGGCTGGTCACGGCGGGTGTCCCGCCCGGCGTCGCACTCGCGGACGCAGCGGGCGCGGCGGACGCCACAGCGTCCGGCGGCGCCGCCTGCTGCCGGACCGCCGCCCCCGGCACCGACCCCGGCGCCGACCTCGGCCAGGCCCCCGCCGCGGCCGCGTCGATGGCGGACCCCGCTCGGTCGGCCCCCGCGCCGCCCCTGCTCAGCCCGCCGAACGCCCCGAGCGCGGTGAGCACCGTCAACGCGGTGACGCACACTCCGCAGACCATCGCCCCGCCCGCCCGCATCAGCATCGGCCACCGGTCGCCGGCCAGTTCGTAGGTCTCGGCGGCCCGCAGGTCGCGCCAGCGCTGGAGCGCACCGCGGGCCAGCCAGAGCCCGCCGACGGCGGCGGCCAGCAGGGGGATGACGAGGAGCGGACGAACCACGGAACGCACCACCTCGGGAGGAGGGCCGACGCCGGACCGGACCCGGTGCCGTACGGGAGGCGACCGCTCCGGCGGGCGGGCCCTCCCGACGGGGAGGCCCGGGCTACGGCCGGGGCACAGTCGGCCCCCAGCGTGCACAACGGGTGCGCCGTCACACGCGGGTGTGCCCGGCGAGTATCGCCCGTTCACTCGAAGGTGGGATGCCGGGCCGACTCCGGGAGGCCTACGAAACCGAACCGGGCCGACTCCGGGAGGCCTACGCAACCGAACCAGGACGATCCGGGCAGGACCGGGGAAAGGACCCCGTAGCTGCCGGACGGCCTCAGCCCGCCCGCAGCGCCACCGTCATCGCCTCGACCGCGAGCAGCGGGTCCACGTTGCGGTCCAGCGCCGTGCGACAGGCGAGCACCGCCTCGATCCGGCGCAGCGTGCCCTCGGCCGGCCCGGCCTGGGCGACCCGGTTCAACGCCTGCCGCTGGTCCTCGTTGGCGAGCGCGCCGGTGGAGCCGAGCTGGATCGCCAGCACGTCCCGGTAGAAGCCGAGCAGGTCGAGCAGCGCGACCCCGAGGGTCTCCCGGCGGGTGCGGGTGGCGCGGCTCTTCTGCCGCTTCTCCAGCTCCTTGACCGCCCCGGCCATGCCGCGCGGCGCCTTGCCGCCCTCGGCGGCGCCGTAGGCGGCCTTCAGGTCGTCCGTCTCCTTGGCGTCCTGGGTCTCGGCGAGCGCCTCGGCGTCGGCCTTGGCGGTGTCGACCAGGCGCTGGGCGGCCGTCAGGCAGCCACCGATGTCGGCGACCTCCAGCGGGATCCGCAGCACCTCGGCGCGGCGGGTGCGGGCCTGCTCGTCGACGGCGAGGCGGCGCGCCCGCTCGACGTCGCCCTGCCCGGCGAGCGCGGCCAGCCGGGCGGTCTCCGGGTCGACGCCGTCGCGGCGGACCAGCATGTCGGCGACCGCCTCGGCGGCGGGCGTGCGCAGCACCAACAGGCGGCAGCGCGAGCGGATGGTCGGCAGCACGTCCTGGACGGAGGGGGCGCAGAGCAGCCAGACGGTGCGCGGGGAGGGTTCCTCCACACCCTTGAGCAGTGCGTTCGCGGCGGCCTCGGTGAGCCGGTGGGCGGCGTCCACCAGGATCACCGACCAGCGGCCGCCGGTCGGGTAGCTGGAGGCGCGCAGCACCAGGTCGCGCATGTCGCCGACGCCGATGGACAGACCGTCCGTCCGCACGTACTTGACGTCGGCGTGGCTGCCGGCCAGCACGGTGTGGCAGCCGTCGCAGAACCCGCAGCCGGGCGTGCCGCCGAGCGCGAGGTCGGGGCTGGTGCACTGGAGGGCGGCGGCGAAGGCGCGCGCCGCGGTGACCTGCCCGGCACCGGGCGGGCCGGTGAACAGCCAGGCGTGCGTCATCAGGGAGGCGTTCCCGCCCCTGGCCGGAGCGGCACCGCGACCGGCCTCGACCGTCGCCCCGGCCGCCCGGGCCGCGGCGGTCAGCTGGTCGACCACCCGATCCTGGCCCACCAGGTCGTCCCAGACGGCCACTGCTGCTCCCAAGCTCCGTACGACAGCGCTCCCGGCGCCGATTCCCCGCCGTCGAGCATACGTCTCCGCTCCGACAGCCACTGCTCCGTCCAGGTCACGCGGTCACGCGGCCGGCCCCTGGTACGCACGGCCCCGTCCGCTCCGACGACGACGGGCGGCGCCCGCGGGGACCACTGCCCCGACGACGACGCCCGTCCGTCATCCGTACCGGCTCAGCCCCGGCGACCCCAGCGCCGGCCCTTGCCCTTGCCGCCGTCCTCGCCGCGGTCGCCTCCGCCGCGCCGGTCCCCGCCGTCACGCGGACCCGTCCGGCCCTGGTCGCCGCCGCCCTGCTCCCAGCGCGCCCACTCGTCACGCGAGCCGAGCAGGGTGTCGGTCAGGCTCGGCAGGTCGTCCATCGGCGTCTCCTCGGCCCACTCCGGCCGGGGCCGCTCGGCGGTCGGCTGCGGGTCGACCGCCGGCTGGGCGCCGAACGGCGGCACAGTGGCGGACCGACCGTCCACCACCGGCAGCTCACGAGTGCTGTCCCCCGACTCCCCGGAACGCCCCGGCTCCCCGGAACCCGGCTCGACCCGCGGCAGCACCGCGGTCTCGTCCACGGCGGGCACCTTCGGCAGCACGGCCGTCTCGTCGGCCGCCGGCACCTTGGGCAGCACCGCCGTCTCGTCCACGGTCGTCGGCACCCGGGGCAGCCGGGCGGTCGCGTCGGCGGTCCCCGCCGCCCGGACGGCCGCCTGCCGGTCGCGCAGCGTCAGCTCCCGCGTCGCCTCGTCGCCGAGGCCCTCCGGCGCGCCCTGCGGCGTGTCCCGGACCGCCCGCAGCTGCGTCGTGGCCGCGTCCCTGGCCGACGGACCCGCATCCGACCGAGCCGAACCCGCCTGATCCGAACCCGGCCGATCCGACCCGACCTGATCCGACCCGGACCCAGCCCGATCCGACCCAGCCCCGGTCCGGTCGGAATCCGACCCGGCCCGACCCGAAGCCGTCTCCGCCGCCGCTGCGGCCGCCGCGAGCGCCGCGGCCTGCGCCAGCCGGGCCTCCTCGGCCCGCTGCAGCGCCTCCTCCGCACGGCGCCGCTGCTCCTCGCGCGCCAGCTCCCGCTGCCGCTGGAGCTCCGCCTGGGCGGCCGCCTCGTCGGCGATCCGCTTGCGCTCGGCGGCCTCCGCGGCCAGCCGGGCCTCTTCCTCGGCCCGTCGGCGCGCCTCCTCCTCGGCTCGCCGGCGCGCTTCCTCCTCCGCCCGGCGGCGGGCCTCCTCCTCGGCCTTGCGTCGGGCCTCGGCGGCGATTCGCTCGGCCTCCTCCTTGGCCAGTCGCTCCTTCTCGGCCTGCTCGGCCCGCAGCTGCGCCAGCACCTCCTGCCGCTTGCGCTCGGCCGCCTCCTCCTCGGCCCGCCGACGGGCCTCCTCGGCGGCGCGCCGCTCGGCCTCCTCCTTGGCCAGCCGTTCCTGTTCGGCGCGGGCGGCCTTCTCCTGCTCGGAGAGCGGCAGCTCGCGGTCGAGCCGGTGCCGGATGGCGGTGGTGACGAAGCCGGGGGCCTGGCTGCCGTCCACGACCAGGTAGCGCGCCGGGTCGGCGGCCGCGAGGGCGAGGAAGCCGGCCCGGACCCGCTGGTGGAACTCGGTGGGCTCCGACTCCAGCCGGTCCAGCGCCTCGGTGAAGCGCTCCCGGGCCCTGGTCGGGTCGACGTCCAGCACCACGGTCAGGTCGGGCAGCAGCCCGCCGGTCGCCCAGCGGGAGATCCGGGCGACCTCGGTGGCGGCCAGGTCGCGCCCGGCGCCCTGGTAGGCGATGGAGGAGTCCATGTACCGGTCGGTGATCACCACGGCGCCGCGGGCGAGGGCCGGCCGGATGACGTTCTCGACGTGCTCGGCGCGGTCGGCGGCGTAGATCAGCGCCTCGGCGCGGTGCGACAGGCCGGTGTTGCCGACGTCCAGGACGAGCCCGCGCAGCCGCTGCCCGACGGGGCTGCCACCGGGCTCGCGGGTGAGCACGACCTCGTGCCCCTTGCCGCGGATCCACTCGGCGAGCGCCTGGGCCTGGGTGGACTTTCCGGCGCCGTCGCCGCCCTCCAGGGCGATGAAGAAGCCGGTGCCCGCGCCCCGGTGCGGCACCGGGCCGCCGCCACCGCGCACCGCGTCCATCAGGTCCCGGCCGAACGGCACGGTGCCGCGCCGGTCGTCGGTGCGCAGCAGCACGACGGCGGCGAGAACCAGGGTGAGCAGCCCCGAGGTGGCGACCGCGAGGGCGGCGCCGCCGTGGATGAAGGTGAAGGAGCCGGGCTCGACGGTGCCGTACTCGACGTCCCCGTAGGCCGCGGCGATCAGCGGGACGGCGACCAGCGCGGCGGCGACCACGGCCCGCAGCACCGCGTACAGGTGCTCGGTGACCCTGGCCAGCCGGGCCTCCTCGACCTCCTGGGCGAGCAGGGTGCGCCCGGTCGAGACGACGATCCCGGCGGCCAGCCCGGCCAGCACCGTGAGCAGCAGCACCAGCACGAAGTCCAGCACCAGCCCGGCCAGGATCAGCGCGACGCCCTCGGTGAGCAGCGCCAGCGCGAGCAGCCGGCGGCGGGAGAGCGAGGGCAGGGTGGACCGGGTGAGTCCGGCTCCCAGCGCGGGAGCGCCGGCCGCGGCGAGCACGACCAGGCCGTAGCCGATCGGCCCGGCCCGGTGCTCGGCGGCGGTGAGCAGCGCCAGCGCGGCGACGCCCGCCATCGAGGCGAAGCCGGCCGCGACGGCGAAGGTGAAGTACGGGGCGCTGCCGGTGCGGCCCTTGCTCAGGGCGGGACCGGGGGTCGCGTCGGTCGGGGCGCGCAGCCCGGTCAGCGGCGAGTGCGGGGCGACGGTCACCGGGCCGCCGGGCAGCTGCTGGAGGTAGCCGCGGACGGCCGCGGCGGCGAACAGGCCGGCCGCGCCGAGCGCCGCGAAGGTCAGCTGGTGGGCGCGCAGCCAGTCCGACCCGAGCGCCGCGCCGATGTTGTTGACCAGGGTGAGGACGACCAGGGCGACGGCGCCGAGCGGCACGGTGACCCAGCCGGTGAACCGGTCGATGCTCCGGACGGTGTCCAGGTTGGCGGCGGCCGGCCGCTGCTCGTCGGACGGGCGCATGGGCCCCTCCTGCCCGATGGCGGGCAAGGAGGGAGGGTTGGCCGGCGGCAGCAGCCCGGGGACGGCGGCGGCCTTGGCGATCCCCCACACCCGCTCGGCGGCCCCGGTGAGGAACACGGTGGCGAGCAGCACATAGGTGGCCGCGCCGGAGGGCTTCGGGCCGGAGCCCAGCCAGACCGTCCACCACGGCGCGATGCCGATCAGCAGGGCGCGCAGCACGTCCGCGCCGAACAGCGTCCAGCGCCGGTCGAGCTTCCCGGTGGCCAGCTGGTGCACCGGCTCCAGCAGCGCCACGCCGACCAGCCCGGTGGCCACCACCCGGACGGCCAGGACGGCGGCGGTGGCGAAGGCGAGGTTGCGCGGCAGGTCGCCGAGCTGACCGCCCTGGGCGGCGGCGATCACGGTGAGCGCGAGCAGCACCAGCAGCCCGAGCCGGTCGGCGGTGCCGCCGATCAGCTGGGTGGTCCACAGGCGCCGATAGGGCCGGGTCCGCAACAGTGCCCGGGCCCGGTCCGCGGGGGTTCCGGCGGGCGCGACCTCGGGCAGGTCGGGCCCGGTGGCTCTGGCGGCCGGGGCGGCGCTGGGGGTGGGCTGCTCCTCGCTCGTCATACGGTCAGCGTAGCGGGCTGGGCTTTGCCGGATTGAGACGAACGGCGTTCCGGTTCGCCCTCATCACCGGCCTGTGACGATCCCCGCACACACCCGGGTACCGCTCCGCACGGCCTCGGGGCCGTCGCCCCGCACGGATCCCGCGCCGCCCCCACACCGATCCCGCGCCGCCCCCGGACGGACCGCGGGCCCGCACCCCCCGACGGGGGCACGGGCCCGGGTACCGCTGCCGGAGGATCAGCCCTCGTCGGTGGCGGTGGGCTTGCCGGCCGCTGCCTTCTTCGCGGCCGTCTTCTTGGCCGCCGTCTTCGCGGTGGTGGTCTTGGTGGTCGTGGTCTTCTTCGCGGCCGTCTTCTTGGCGGTGGTCTTGGTCGCCGCCGTCTTCGTGGTGGTCGTCTTCTTGGCCGCCGCCTTCTTCGCCGGGGCCTTCTTCGCCGCCTTCTTCACCGGCCCGCGCGCCCGCTTCTCGGCGAGCAGCTCGTAGCCGCGCTCCGGCGTGATGGTCTCGACGTCGTCGTCCTTGCGCAGCGTGGCGTTGGTCTCGCCGTCGGTCACGTAGGGGCCGAACCGGCCGTCCTTGACCACCACCGGGCGCTCGCTGACCGGGTCCGTGCCCAGCTCCTTGAGCGGCGGAGCGGCGGCGGCCCGGCCGCGCTGCTTGGGCTGGGCGTAGATCGCCAGCGCCTCCTCGAGGGTGATCGTGAAGAGCTGGTCCTCGCTGCTGAGCGAGCGCGAGTCGGTGCCGCGCTTGAGGTACGGGCCGTAGCGGCCGTTCTGCGCGGTGATCTCCGCGCCCTCGGGGTCGGTGCCGACCACGCGCGGCAGCGAGAGCAGCCGCAGCGCGTCCTCCAGGGTGACGGTGTCCAGCGACATCGTCTTGAACAGCGAGGCGGTGCGCGGCTTGACCGCGTTCTTGCCGGTCTTCGGCGTGCCCTCGGGCAGGATCTCGGTCACGTACGGGCCGTAGCGGCCGTCCTTGGCGACCAGCATGTTGCCGCTGACCGGGTCCGGGCCGAGCTCGAAGTCGCCGCTGGGCTTGGCCAGCAGCTCCTCGGCCAGCTCGACGGTCAGCTCGTCCGGCGGCAGCTCGTCCGGGATGTCTGCGCGCTGGCCGGGCTCGCCCTCGACGGCGGAGGCCCGCTCGACGTACGGGCCGTAGCGGCCGACCCGCAGGGTGATGTCGTCGCTGATCCGGAACGAGCTGATCTCCCGGGCGTCGATCGCGCCCAGGTCGGTGACCAGCTCCTTCAGGCCGCCCAGGTGGTCGCCGTCGC
Source organism: Kitasatospora sp. NPDC001683 (assembly GCF_053596495.1). Lineage (NCBI taxonomy): Bacteria > Bacillati > Actinomycetota > Actinomycetes > Kitasatosporales > Streptomycetaceae > Kitasatospora > Kitasatospora sp. NPDC001683. Next base: position 30,366 of record NZ_JBSFGK010000050.1, on the reverse strand, counting down.
CGTTGCCGGCCTCGGCGGCACCGCCGGCCGCGCCCTCGCCCTCGCCGAAGTAGAAGCGCTTCAGCCACGGCACGGACTGCGCCTCACCGGCGGCGATCCGGTCGAGGTCGTCCTCCATCTTGGCGGTGAAGTCGTAGTCGACCAGCCGGCCGAAGTGCTTCTCCAGCAGGTTGACCACGGCGAAGGAGAGGAAGGACGGGACGAGCGCCGTGCCCTTCTTGAACACGTACCGGCGTTGGATGATCGTGTCGATGATCGACGCGTAGGTGGAGGGGCGGCCGATCTCCCGGTCCTCGAGCTCCTTGACCAGCGAGGCCTCGGTGTAGCGGGCCGGCGGCTTGGTGGCGTGGCCCTCGGGGGTGATCCGGTCGGCGGCCAGCGGGTCGCCCTGGGCGACCTGCGGCAGCCGGCGCTCGCGGTCGTCGAGCTCGGCGTTCGGGTCGTCGGCGCCCTCGACGTAGGCCTTGAGGAAGCCGTGGAAGGTGATGATCTTGCCGGAGGCGGAGAACTCGACGTCCCGGCCGTCGGCGGAGGCGCCGCCGACCCGGACGGTGACCGACTGGCCGACCGCGTCCTTCATCTGGGAGGCGACGGTGCGCATCCAGATCAGCTCGTACAGCTTGAAGTCGTCACCGCTCAGACCGGTCTCGGCGGGGGTGCGGAAGCGGTCGCCGGAGGGGCGGACGGCCTCGTGCGCCTCCTGCGCGTTCTTGACCTTGCTGGCGTAGGTGCGCGGGGCGTCCGGCAGGTAGTCGGCGCCGTACAGCTGGGTGACCTGCGCGCGGGCGGCGGAGATCGCGGTGTCCGACAGCGTGGTCGAGTCGGTGCGCATGTAGGTGATGAAGCCGTTCTCGTACAGCTTCTGGGCCACCTGCATGGTCCGCTTGGCGCCGAAGCCCAGCTTGCGGCTGGCCTCCTGCTGGAGCGTGGTGGTGCGGAACGGCGCGTACGGCGAGCGGCGGTACGGCTTGGACTCGACGCTGCGGACGCTGAACGCGGTCTGCGCGAGGGCGGCGGCCAGCCGGCGGGCGGCCTGCTCGTCCAGGTGCAGGGTGTTGGTGCTGCCGGCCTTGAGCCGCCCGTCCGAACCGAAGTCGCGGCCGCTGGCGATCCGCTTGCCGTCGACCGAGGCCAGCCGGGCGCCGAAGGTCTCCGGGTTGGCGGCGTCCGCCGGGGTCCGGCCGGTGCCGAAGGTGCCGACCAGGTCCCAGTACGAGGCGGTGCGGAAGGCCATCCGCTCGCGCTCCCGCTCGACCACCAGACGGGTTGCCACGGACTGCACCCGGCCCGCCGACAGCTTCGGCATGACCTTCTTCCACAGCACCGGCGAGACCTCGAAGCCGTAGAGGCGGTCGAGGATGCGGCGGGTCTCCTGGGCGTCGACCAGGCGCTGGTTCAGCTCGCGCGGGTTGGCCACCGCCTCCTGGATCGCCGACTTGGTGATCTCGTGGAACACCATCCGGTGCACCGGCACCTTGGGCTTGAGCACCTGCTGGAGGTGCCACGCGATGGCTTCGCCCTCGCGGTCCTCGTCGGTGGCGAGGAAGAGCTCGTCGGACTCCGCGAGCAGCGACTTCAACTTGCTGACCTGGGACTTCTTGTCCGCGTTGACCACGTAGATGGGCGCGAAGTCGTGGTCGACGTCCACCCCGAGGCGGCGCACCTCGCCGGTGTACTTGTCCGGCACCTCGGCCGCGGTGCTGGGCAGGTCGCGGATGTGCCCGACGCTCGCCTCGACGATGTAGCCGGGGCCCAGGTAGCCCTTGATCGTCTTCGCCTTGGCCGGCGACTCGACAATGACGAGTCGCTGTCCGTGCGCGGTCTCGCTGCTCGGGGACACCTTCGCTCTTCTCTCCCGGTCCTTATGTGGCTGGTCGGCGCTGGCAGCACGGGCTGCGCTCCGCCCGACCCCTCCACCGTCCCGGGGCCGCCGCTGCACGACACCCCACCAGCGGAGTGTGACCGTACCCCGGCCACCCTTGTCAAACGGACGGATCCCGCTTTTTCGCTTGCCGCGCTCACCGACGCCACTCGAACGGTAACCCGATGACGGAGGTTCGCGCCCCGTGGAGGGGGGCTTCGGCAGGTTCCGGAGGATGGAATGACGGATTTCAAGATCTGTCAACGGATAAATCGGCGCGCTTGCGGTATCGCGCTCTCCGGATCGCGCCGGGGTGGCCGAGCGGTAGCGGCGGGTCGGCCGTGGCCTCGGCGGCCTCAGCGACTCGGCGGCCTCGGCGGCCTCAGAGACTCGGCGGCTCAGCGCCTCAGCGCCTCAGCGCCTCAGCGACCGACAGCTGCCAGCAGCCCGGCGCCCGCCACCAGACAGGCCGCGCCCAAGGCGCTCCACAGCAGGTCGACGACCGCGGCCCGGCCGACCTCCCCCGCCGCCAGCACCGCCCGGCGGGGGCGGTCCGGGTCGTAGCAGATCCGGACCGAGGCACCGGGCGTGAAACGCTCCGGACGGCGCAGCGGGGTGTGACCGCGCGGCCGGGTGAGCACGAGCTCCGCGATCCGGCCGGCGCCGGACCCCTTGTCGCCGCCGATCGTCGGCAGCACCGTCGGCAGTACGGAGAAGGAGAGCAGCGGCGCACTGTCGAGCTGGCCGTGCCCGTCGCTCTCGGCGACCACCGTGGCCACCGCCGACACCCCCAGTCGGCGCACCCGGTGGCGAAGGCGCACTTCGGCGGCGCACCAGAGCAGCAGCACGCCACCGAAGAGGGCGAGCACCAGCCCGCTCACGGTCGCCGTCGTCGTCTCCACCCCTGGCCCCCGGGTCCCCAGCTCTGTCCACAGCCTGTGGACAGAGCCTCACAGCGTCCGACCAACAGGGGGCAGCCGGACGGGGACCGCCGGACGAACCGGGGGGTACGGGCGGATGAACCAGGGGGTGCCCGCGCCGTGTTCTACCGAACGGGGCTCACCGAACCGGGCTCACCGAACCGGGTTGATGAACCCCTGCTCGGTCAGCAGCCGGAGCGACTCCGGCACCCGGTCCCGCAGCACCACCCGGTCCTCGCCCAACAGCTGGGCGATGGCGTCCACGATCTCGCCCGCCGACAGCGTCCCGTCGCAGACCCCGACGAACCCGGCGCCCACGGTGTCCACCTTGGTGGCCCGCCGCATGCCCCGGTTGTGCCGCAGCACCACGTGCTCCGGGTCCTCCGCCCCCGGCGCGCCGACCTGCTCCTGGACCACCTCGTCGGCCAGCACGTAGCGGGCCGCGAGCAGGCCCGCGTCGTCGTGGGAGCGCAGGAAGTCCTGCCGGTCGAACCACTCGTCGATGTGCGGGCCGAGCGGCTGCTCCACCGGGTGCGGCCACTCCTCCACCCGGACGGTCGGACGCTCGGCGCCGCTCGCCCGCAGGGTGATCCAGCCCATCCCGATGCCCTCGACCCGGCCCGCCTCGAAGGCGTCCAGCCACTCGCCGTACCGGGCCTGGTAGTCGCCGCCCGGACCGCGGTGGTCACCGCCGTCGCGCAGCCACAACTCGGCGTACTGGGCCACGTCCTGGACCTCGCGCTGGACGATCCAGGCGTCCAGCCCGGTGCCCGCCACCCAGCCGGCCAGCCGCTCGTGCCAATCCTCACCCTTGACGTGCTGCCAGTTGGCGAGCAACTGGCAGTAGCCGCCCGGCTCCAGGTGCTCGGCGGCGGAGCGCACCAGGCTGCGGCACAGGTCGTCCCCGGCCATGCCGCCGTCGCGGTAGGTGAACCGGCCGGCCGGCGAGATGACGAACGGCGGGTTGGAGACGATCAGGTCGAACTTCCGCTCCCCGACCGGCTCGAAGAGGCTCCCGGCGAGCGCCTCGGTGTTGTCGAACCCGGACAGCGCCAGGGTCAGTTCGGTGAACCGCAGCGCGCGCGGGTTGAGGTCGGTGGCGGTGACGCTGCGGGCGTGCCGGGCCGCGTGCAGCGCCTGCACGCCGGAGCCCGAACCGAGGTCCAGCGCCGCCCCGACGGGCCGGCGCACGGTGATGTTGGCCAGCGTGGTGGACGCCCCGCCGACCCCCAGCACCAGGTCCTTGCGGGCCACCCCGTGCGCGGTCTCGCCGGATCCGATCCCGCCCGCACCGCCCACCGCGCAACCCAGGTCGGAGACCACCCAGGCATCCGAACTGGGAAGCCCGGCAACCTCGTTGGCATACGGCCGGACGTCCACCGTGGCACGCACCAGGTCCCCGTCCGGGCGCAGCCAGCCGTCCGCCAGGCAGTCCTCCACCGGCAACGCGGCGGCCGCCGCCTTGTACGGCACCGGCTGCTGCAGCAGGAACAGCCGCACCAGCGTCTCCAGCGGGCTGCCGCCACGCGTCGCGCGCAGCGCCGGAACCGCCTCGCTGCGGGCCAAGGCCGCGTAGCCGGTGGGCCCCAGCAGGTCCAGGCACCCATCGGCGGTGAACGAGGCCTCCAGCAGCGCCTCGCGCAGCTTGGCCAGACGGGTCGGGTCGAGAACGGGGCTACTGATCACCCCGCCATTGTCCCCCGCCCAGCCCCCGGCCCGGCCCTCCGGCCCGCACGGAACGGGCAGTGGCTCGGACCGGGTCTGGGACGTGAAGCACCGAAGAGGCCCGACTGGGGCCGTCACCGGGTGCGCACCCTCCTCCGCGCGCCCCCTGCCACTGCCGAAGCGCCCCGCCACCGGACCAGAACACCGGCTCCGGCAGCCCGTCCCCCACCCCGGATCCACGCCCCCACCGCAGCGGCTCAGGCTCACCGCTTGGCCGCCGCTCGCGATGCGGCAGGGGCCGGGGCCGCTCCTTCGAGCGACCCCGGCTCCTGCCGCTTCCCGAACCCTTCCGCGCCCGCTTCCCGTCCTCGATCAGCTCGCGCTGGGTGCCGGAGTGGCCGGGGTCGTGGCCGGGGCCGCCGGGGTGGTGGCAGCGCCCGCCGACGGGGTGGCCGCCGGGCTCGCGGTGTCCGTCGCGCCCGGCGCGGGGGTGCCGCTGGGGGCGCCTACCGAGGCGGAGGCTCCGGCGCTCGGGGTCGCGCTCGCGCCCCCGGTGGCCGGGGAGCCGCCTGCGCTACCGCTCGCACCGGCGCTCGGGGTGGCCTGGGTGGGCTTGCAGCCCTCCTGCTTGGCCATCGCGGCGCCGAGGTCGCCGCGCTGCAGCTTGGCCTGCGCCTGGGTGGACAGCGAGGACAACTGCTGCAGCTGGTCGGCGACGCTGTGCAGCCCGTCCGCGAACTTCGCCTGGTCGTTGTTGGGCAGTGCGTCCAGCTTCTTCTGGACGTCCAGGTAGCCGTCGGCCGCCTTCTTCAGCTCGTCGACGGTGTCCTTCTGCAGCGTCGCGCCGTTGTCCACCTTGGGCGCACCGGCCGCGTCGATGGCGGCCGCGATGTCCTGGTTGGTCTTGGCCAGTCGCCCGATGTCCGTCGAGAGCCGCTTCTGCAGGTCCGCGGGGGCCTCACCGGTCTTCACCTGGCCGGTGTCGGCGAGCGCGTTCTGCGACTGGGCGATCGGGTCCTTGGCCGCGCCGCAGACGTTCGACGCCCAGGACTCCAGCTGCTTGCTGTTGTCGTCGCCGCCGCCGCAGCCGACGGCACCGAACGCGAGCAGCACGCCGAGGGCGGGTACGGCCAGCAGTCGCTTGTTCACCGGGAGAAGCCTTTCGGTTTCGGTCGTCTTCGGTCGTCGAACCTACACGGCCGTCACCGAGCGTCCGGTTCCCGGCTACTCGACTCCCGGCTACTCGGCGCCCTGCCGGCTCCTTGCCAACGAACTTCCGCCCCCGGCCGGACTCGGACCACCGTCCCCGCCCCCGCTCAGGCCCGCTCGACCCGGATCGGGTCACCTGGCCGGACGGTGCTCAGCACCCGGGCGTCCCCGTCCAGCGCACCGAGGACGTTGCAGGGGCTGGCCAGTCGGCACTCGCCGTCGCGCGAGACCGGAGTCGGACCGTACGGCAGCGCGAGGCTGTCGCCGTCCGTCCAGAACGCGACCGTGCCCGGCTCGACGACCTGCTGGGCGCCGTCCTCGCGCGGCACGCTGACGGGCGTGCCGAAGTAGACCTCCTCGCCCCAGGTGTTGGCCGTCGAACTGATCGGCAGCTCGGCCCAGAGCGCCTCGGTGGTGGGGGTGGTCGCCAGCGTGGCGGTGGCCTGCCCGGCCGGCCACAGGATGCGAATCCGCATGTGCTTCCTCTTCCGCGACAGGTCCGATCGACGATCGGACCCGGTCGTGCCGGAAGCAGCGAACCGCCATAGTCAACAATTTGTCAACGGCCACCCGGGGGACGGAATCCCGGCTATGGCTGGGAAGCGCTCCCCCGGACCGCGCCGAAGCCCCGCCGGACCGCACCAGACCGTGCCAGGGCTCGTCAGGGCCGGTCTCAGGCCAGGTCAGGGCCGGTCTCAGGCCGCGTCAGGCCAGGCCCGATGCCGTCGGGGCTCGGGGCTCGTTCGGCGACGTCAGACCCCGACGGAGGCGACCGAGACCGGCCAGCTCATCCGGATCACGCCACCGTCGGCGCCGTTGGCGACCTCCAGGTCCTCGACCAGGCCGGTGATCACGGCGAGACCCAGGGTGTCCTCGTCCGCGTCGCCGCCCTCGGCGGCACCGGGGGCCGGAGCCGCGGCGGGGCCGGCCTCGTCCTCGACCTCGATGAGGAAACGCTTCTCCTGATCGGTCAGCGCGACTCGCACGGTGCCGCCGATGCCACCGCGCTGGTGCAGACCGACCGCACGGGAACATGCCTCACCGACCGCGAGCCGCACCTCGTCGAGCACCGACTCGTCGACCCCGGCCCGTCTGGCGACGGCCGCGGCGACCAACCGGGCCGTCCGCACGTGCTCGGGAAGCGCGCTGAATCGAAGTTCGACGGTTGCCATCTCTCCCCCTCGGGGTGCTCCGACCGGAGCCGACCGTGCGGCCCCGCGGGCCGGCGCTCGACCGGCCCCGTGGCGCCCGGGGAGCACGGGGCCTCGCGGGCCCCTGCACCCCGGACGCGTGGAACGAGCGGGCCGGCCGCGTGGACCGGCCCGGACGCGTCAGTCGGTCGCGGCGACCGCGTCGTCCACCGAGGTGTGGATCGGGAAGACCTTGGTCAGACCGGTGATCCGGAAGATCTTGAGAATGCGCTCCTGGTTGCACACCAGGCGCAGCGAGCCTTCGTGGGCACGCACCCGCTTCAGGCCACCGACCAGCACGCCGAGGCCGGTCGAGTCGAGGAAGTCAACGCCCTCCATGTCGACGACGAGGTGGTACTTGCCGTCGTTGACGAGCTCGACCAGCTGCTCCCGCAGCTTCGGGGCGGTGTACACATCGATCTCGCCGCCAACCTCGACGACCGTACGATCGCCGACTGCGCGGGTCGACAGGGACAGGTCCACGGAACCTCCAGCACCTTGCCTTGCTACGTCATGTGCGATCCTCGGCCGGACGGCCGCCACCGCATGGTCGCGAGCCCGGGCGCGCCAAGCCAACGCGTGGCAAGCCTCAGCGCTGCGACCCACGGCCATACGGCCGTCACGGCCACATTCAACCACCTGCGACCATGCCCGCACGATGGCTTACGACGATTCTCCGTCACGCCGGTGACACACTGGGTCCTCATGCCGCCCCGACACAGCTTGCCCGAGGCACTGCTCACGACCCTGTCCACCAGTCGGGGGCGGGCCGACCGGCTCACCCATACGGAGCACCTTCCCGCCCGACCTGCGCGTTATTCGCCATGGCCCGACTCGATTCGACCGGAGATCGTCGCCTCGGCGCTGGACGTCGGGGTGGAACAGCCCTGGGCACACCAGGCAGAAGCGATGAACCTGGCCAAAAGCGGCCAGACTGTGGTCATCGCCACAGGCACCGCCTCGGGCAAGTCACTGGGCTACCTGGCGCCGGTGCTCAGCGACCTGCTGGAGGGCACCGAGGCCCGAAACGGCCGCGGCGCCACCGCGCTCTACCTGGCCCCGACCAAGGCGCTGGCCGCCGACCAGCGCCGCCGCGCCGCCGAGCTAGCCCCGCCGAGGGTCCGGGCGGCCCTGTACGACGGCGACACCCCGCCCGAGGAACGCGAGTGGGTCCGCCAGTACGCCTCCTACGTGCTCACCAATCCGGACATGCTGCACCGGGGCGTCCTGCCCGCGCACGCCCGTTGGTCCTCCTTCCTCAAGGTGCTGCGCTACGTGGTCGTCGACGAGTGCCACAGCTACCGGGGCGTCTTCGGCTCGCACGTCGCCCAGGTGCTGCGGCGGCTGCGCCGCATCTGCGCCCGTTACGGTTCGTCACCGACCTTCCTGCTCGCCTCCGCCACCACCGCCGACCCGGCCGTCACCGCCCGGCGGCTGACCGGTCTGCCCGCCGTGGCCGTCACCGAGGACGCCTCGCCGCGCGGACCGATGGTCTTCGGCCTCTGGGAGCCGCCGCTGACCGAGAACGTCGGCGAGCACGGCGCCCCGGTGCGCCGCACCGCCACCGCCGAGGCCGCTCACCTGCTGACCGACCTGGTCGAACGGCAGACCCGGACCGTCGTGTTCGTCCGCTCCCGCCGTGCCGCCGAACTCGTCGCCCTGCAGGCCCAGGACCAGCTGGGCCGACCGCTCGCCGACCGGGTGGCCGCCTACCGCGGCGGCTACCTCGCCGACGAACGCCGGGCCCTGGAGCGCGATCTGCAGTCCGGCCGACTGCTCGGACTCGCCTCCACCTCCGCTCTCGAACTCGGCGTCGACATCTCCGGACTCGACGCCGTCCTGATGGCGGGCTACCCCGGCACCCGGGCCTCGCTATGGCAGCAGGCGGGCCGGGCGGGCCGTGAGGCCCAGGGCGCGCTGGCCATCCTGATCGCCCGGGACGACCCGCTGGACACCTATCTGGTGCACCACCCGGAGGCGCTGTTCGCGACCCCCGTCGAGGCCACCGTGCTCGACCCCGACAACCCGCACGTGCTCGCCCCGCACCTGTGCGCGGCGGCGGCCGAACTTCCGCTCACCGATGCCGACCTGGAGCTGTTCGGCCCTTCCACCGCACCGCTGCTGCCGGTGCTGGAACGGCGCGGCCTGCTGCGCCGGCGCGCCGACGGCTCCTGGTACTGGACCCGCCGGGAGCGTGCCGCCGACGCCGTCGACCTGCGCGGCAGCGGCGGCAGCCCGGTGCAGATCGTCGAGGCCGACACCGGTCGACTGCTCGGCACGGTGGACGCCGCGGCCGCCCACACCACCGTCCACACCGGGGCCGTCCACCTCCACCAGGGCCGCACCTACCTGGTCCGGGAACTCGACCTGGAGGACTCGGTCGCCCTGGTCGAGCCGGCCGACCCGCCGTACACCACGGCCGCCCGGGACATCACCTCCATCTCCGTCCTCGACACCGACACCACTGTCCACTGGGGCGAGGGCCGGCTCAGCTTCGGCTCGGTGGAGGTGGTCAACCAGGTGGTCGGCTACCTCCGCAAGCGGATCTCCACCGGGGAGATCATGGGCGAGAGCAAGCTCGACCTCCCGCCCCGCACCCTGCGCACCCGCGCGGTGTGGTGGTCCGTCACCGAGGACCAGCTGCTCGACGCGGACCTCCCGCTCGACCAACTGCCCGGCGCCGCCCACGCCGCCGAGCACGCCTCGATCGGCCTGCTGCCGCTGTTCGCCACCTGCGACCGATGGGACATCGGCGGCGTCTCCGTCCCGCTGCACCCCGACACCGGGCTGCCCACGGTGTTCGTCTACGACGGTCACCCGGGCGGGGCCGGTTTCGCCGAACGCGGGTTCCAGCGGGCCGTCCCCTGGCTGACCGCCACCCGCGCGGCGATCGCCTCCTGCGAGTGCGAGCGCGGCTGCCCGTCCTGCGTCCAGTCGCCCAAGTGCGGCAACGGCAACGACCCGCTGAACAAGGCCGCAGCCGTCCGGCTGCTGGACGTCCTGCTGGCGGGGGCGCCGGAGACCGGCTCCGCGGCGGGCCCGGAGGGTGGAGCACCGGCCGCTTCATGAGGCCGCCGCACCGCTCGCGTCACCGACACCGCTCGGAAGGCCGTCGGCATCGACCCCGACACCGATCCCGACACCGATCCCGGCACCGGCACCGGCACCGGCACCGGCAGCACCGTCCTCGGGCGCGGCGACCGGGGCCCGGACCGGTCCGGCCCGGGCCCGCGCCCGCGCCGGACCGACCGGCAACCGCAGCGGGAGACCGCCGACCGGCACCTCGGCCACCACCTCGACGGCGTCCGCCGACCGGTCCACCTCGCAGGACGCCAGACCGGCACCCTGCGCCGCAGCGATCCCGGCGGCCCGGCCGCAGCCGCCGTCCGGATCCAGCAACAGCCGGTCCGCGGCCGCGAGGGCCGCCAGGTCCGCAGCCGACTCGGCCCGGTGCCGGGCGGTCACCACCGCACCGACGGCGATCGTCCCGGCGAAGACCACCGTGCCCAGCATGGCCAGCGCGAGCAGCCAGACCGTCGCCGAGCCCGCGTCCGCCCCGTACCCGTGCCGACCGGACGCAGCGGCCCGAGCGGTACGGACACGGGCCAATCGCTCCGCCGCCCACCAGGGGTTGGTCAAGCGGGCCACGGGCCTCCACCTCCCTCCGTGGTGCCCCCCAGTACGTCCTCCCGCGCGGCCACGGCCATCGCGCCGACCCGCACCGCGAGCAGGCCGCCCAGCCTGCCCGGCGCCGCGCACGGGGCGTCCACGTCGACCCGCACCGTGTCCGCCGCGAGCGCCAGTCGGACCCGCGCTCCCCGCGGGGCCGCCGCGCGGGCGAGTTCGACGGCGTCCGCCTCCCCGCGCGCGGCCGCCCTGGCACCGATCCGGGCCGCATCCACGCAGGTGATCTGCGCCGCCGCCGCGAGCACGCCCCAGATCAGCATCGCCGCGAGCAGGACCAGCGCGGGCAGCACCACCGCCGTCTCCGCCGTGACGAAGCCCCGGTCCCCACGCCGCACCGATCGCACCGGCCGGCCGCGCCCGGCCATCGAACTCCCGCCGGTCGTCCGGAGAGCCGGCGCGGCGGTGCTGGAGCGCGGGCGGGGCGCGGTGGCCGCCGCCGGCACGGCGGGAGTTCCCGGACTGCCCCTACGTCGCATGGAGCGCCCGTTCCAGCATCTCGGTCAGCGCGCCGGTGATGGCCGTGCTGGTCACCACCTTGTAGAGCCCGGCGGCGAGGGCGCACGCCCCCAAGGTTCCGACGGCGTATTCGGCGGTTGTCATCCCCGCGTCCGACCGGCCCCGGCACCGGGCCACCTTGCGCACCCGGCCCCCGGCCCCGTGGCTCCTCCGTCGCCACACCCCGAGCACGTGCCGGAGCGGGCGCCCGGCCCCAGCCTTGATCATCAACACTGCAGCCATGGTTCTCTCCTGTCTGGATCTTCTTCCGGTCTGTTCAGGTCTTTCCTGCGGCCCTGCCGCCTCGGAAACCGACGGCCCTCACATGACTTGGGCGAAACGGCTGGTGAGGCCGATCACCACCGGCACCACCCCGATCAGCACGAAGGCCGGGAGGAAGCAGAGCCCGAGCGGCGCGGTGGCGAGCACGGCGGCCCGGCGGACCCGGGTGTGGGCCGTGCGGGCGGCGGCCATCCGCTGCGCCCGGGCCAGCGCGATCAGCGGGTCGGCCACGGGAGCCCCGCCGCGGCTCGTCCGGACCAGGCAGCGCGCCAGCGGCGCCAGCGAGGGGTGCTGTTCGCCCAATCTGGTCCAGCACAGCTCCGGCGGTGCACCGAGGGCCAGCTCGGCCCCGATCGCCACCAGCCTCGGTCCCAGCGGCGCGCCCACACTCCGGCCCACCGCCGACACCGCCGCCGAGGGCAGCGCCGCCGATCCGAGGCAGGCTGCCAACAGCTCGGTCGTCAACGGGAGTTGCCTGGCCAGCAACTCTTCCTCCGCTGCCGCCCGGCGATCAGCCGGCGACCTGGCCCGGGCCGACCAGCGATGGACACCCGCCGCCGCCAGCACTCCGATCACCACCCCGACGCCACCCCCGATCAGCACCGCCACCGCCAGCCCCGCAGCGACCGCCGACGCCACTCGCCGTCGGCGCCCAACACCTCGATCCCTCGGGCCCGTTCGTCGTCGCGCTCGCTCGCACCCCCTCGCCCCGGCGAACACCCGTCGCCCACCCCTACGCCGCGCCGACCCCACCGCCATGACCGCCGCCATCACCGCTGCCGCAACCGCCGCCACGACCAGAGGCCCGGCCGGCACCCACCCGGCGCCCCGCATCACCCCACCCCCGCTTCGGCGCCGAGCGTCCGCGCCCACAGGAGCCCTCGCCGCCCACCGCCGCCTCCAGCCGGGCCTTCGGCCCCCGCGCGGGGACGGCCTCCGGCGACGCCCTGCGGAGCCTCCACCCCGCCCCGGGCCGCCACTCGGACGATGCGAGCCGTCCAGAGCACTCCCAGCCCCTCCAGGACCGCCCCCGCCCCGAGGCAGCCCAGTCCGGCCGACGTGTGCAGCAGGACCTCCAGCGGACGGGCCCCGAGCCCACTGCCCAGGAGCAGCCCCGCGCCCGGCAGGGCGGCCAGGACCGCGATCGTCGTACGCGGCCCGGCCAGCTCCCCGGTGATCTCCTCCGCCAGCGCCCGCTCACCGCGCAGCGCCTCCGCGACCCGGTCCAGCGCGGCGGCGAGTCCCGACCCGCCGTCGGAGGCGACCCGCCAGCAGGCCGCGATCGCCGCCGCTCCGCTGCCACCGGGCAGTTCGGCCAGCAACTGGAGCGCGGCCGGGACGTCCCCGCCGTAACGGCCCGCCGCCAACCGGGCCACCGGCTCGGCTCCGAGCCGGCGCAACCCGTCCGGATCCTCGGCGAGCCGCGCGGCGACCAGGTGCAGCGCCTGCTCGGGCGTCGCGCCGCTGCGCAACTCCCCCGCCAGCGCGGCGCAGAGCTCCACCACGGCCGCGGCCCGCTGCCCGGCCTCCACCGTCAGGCGCCGCCGCAGCCGCCACCGTCGCAGCGGCAGGAGGGCCAGCGCGGCCGCGAGCACCGGCACCGGCGACGCGGTGACCCGTCCGAGGGCCAACCCCACGGGCAGAACCAGCAGTTCGGGCGCCAGCCACCCCCGGATCCGAGCCCACCCCCGCCGCACCGCCTGCGGGCCCTGGCCGCTCATCGGAGGCCCGCTGCCCGCCAGCACCAGCCTGGAGCGTCGCCCACCCGGCAGTTGTTCCTGAACGGCCCGCCACCCGGCGACGGCCAGCAGGCACAGCACCGTCGCCCAGCAGAAAGCGAACTGACTTCGCGTCATGGCATCCACCTCCACGTCATCGCTCCTTCCGTCCCCACGACCCGAGCAGCACCACTGCGCCGGCCGCGCACGCGACCAGGAGCAGCACGAAGCCGATCTCCACCAGCCGCAACTCCCGCGCGGCCTGGCCCGCCGAAGCCATCGACACCAGCGCCATCGGCGCTGAGGCCATCGACACCGACGTCGCCTTCACCGCCGCGACCACCACCGCTCCCTCGCTCATGGCGCTCCCGCCCCGAGCGCCACCCCGCGCGCCGCCAGCAGCCCGAGCAGCCGCTCCCAGCCCGCTCCGGGCACCAGCCCGCCCGCCGCGGGGAACTCCACCGCCGAAGTGGTCACGGCCAGCCCGTCGCGGTCCCCGGTCAGCGTGTGGATCTCCGCCACCCGGCGCAGCCCCGAGCCCGGATCCCGGACCAGGTGCACCACCACGTCGAGCGCCGCCCGCAGTTGGCTGTGCAGGGCCGGTCGGTCGAGCCCGGCGAGCGAGCCCAGTGCCTCCAGCCGGACCGGCACGTCCGCCGCCGTGTTGGCGTGGACGGTCCCGCAGCCGCCCTCGTGTCCGGTGTTGAGCGCGGCCAGCAGGTCCGACACCTCGGCCCCGCGCACCTCGCCGATCACCAGCCGGTCCGGCCGCATCCGCAGCGCCTGCCGGACGAGGTCCCGCAAGGTGAACTCGCCCAGCCCCTCCTGGTTCGGCGGTCGGCTCTGCAGCCGGACCACGTGCGGGTGGGCCGGTCGCAGCTCGGCGGAGTCCTCGGCGATCACGATCCGCTCGTCCGGCCCGACCAGGCCGAGCAACGCGGCGAGCAGGGTCGTCTTGCCCGAGCCCGTCCCACCGGAGACCAGCAGCGACAGCCGCGCCCGCACGATGCCGGCCAGCAGCTCGGCGCCCTCCGGCGGCAGCGCCCCGCCCGCCACCAACTCGTCGAGCGTGAACGGCCGGGGCCGGCACACCCGCAGCGAGATGTGCGTGCAGCCGGCGGCGATCGACGGCAGCACCGCGTGCAGCCTGGTGCCGTCCGGCAGCCGGGCGTCCACCCAGGGCCGGGCGTCGTCCAGGCGCCGCCCAGCCGCGGTGGCCAGCCGGTGGGCGAGCCGTCGCACCGCCTCGGCGTCGGCGAACCGGACTCCGGTGGCTCGGTGCAGGCCGCCGCCACGGTCGACCCACACCTCCTCCGGACCGTTCACCAGCACGTCCGTGACGTCGGGCGCCGCCAGCAGCCGCTCCAGCGGGCCCGCACCCACCAGTTCGGCGCGCAGCGAGCGCACGGTGTCCAGCACTTCGTCCCCGCCGAGCGGCGGCCGGGTGGCCCGCAGCACCGCCGCGACCGAGCCCGCCGTCGGGGCGGCCCCCGACTCGGCCAGCCGCAGCCGTACCGCGTCCACCAACTCCGCCGTCCGCTGCTCGCGGGCCGTCCGGCCGTACGGGCAGGGCCCGTGTTCGGCCTGCGGCAGCCCGCCGGGTGGCGGCACGCTCCTGAGCGGCCGGTGCTCCCGCGCACCGTCGCCCGGGCCCGGGGCACCGCCCCGGAGACCTGTCCTACGCAGACGGACCATCAGTACACACCTCCTCCGACCGCCGAGACCGGCGGCAGCACTTCGTTCAGGAAGGTCGCGCAGAAGCGCGCGAGCGGGCCGCCGTCCCGCATGCCGGGCGGGACGCCCCGCTCGACGTCCCCGGCCAGTCCCGGCTCCGGGTCCAGCTCCCCGGCCAGCTCCAGCCGCAGCCCGCGGGCGATCCGGTGTGCCGGGAGCCCGCCGACCCGGACCGGCCGGACCACGGCCCGGACGTCCCCGAGCCGCATCCGGGCCGCCGCCGCGACCCGGTCGGCGGCCGCCACCGCGCGCAGCTCGGCCGGGATCACCAGCAGCGCGAGGTCGGACTGTTCCAGCGCCTGCCCGGCGGCCGCGTCGAGATGGCGCGGCACGTCGACCACCACCAGCCCACCGCGCCGCCGGGAGGCGGCCAGCACGCTGCGCATGGCCTCGGGCGGCACCGTCAGGGTGTCGCCGCGGTCCCAGGACAGGCAGGACAACGCGGAGAGCCGTTTGAGAGCCGGCAGCGCCCGGGCCAGCTCGGCCCCGCTGACCCGCCCGCGCGAACCGGCCAGGTCCGGCCAGCGCAGCCCGCGGGCCGTCTCGCCGCCGAGCAGGATGTCCAGTCCCCCACCCAGCGGATCCCCGTCGAGGAGCATCGTCCGCCGCCCCGCCCGTGCGGCCGTGACGGCGAGGGCGCAGGCCAGCGTCGAGGCCCCGGCCCCGCCCCGGCCACCGAGCACCGCGACGGTGACCGCCGGCGAGCCGACACCCTCCGCCGCGTCCGCGATCCGGTCCAGCAGCCAGGCCTCGGCATCGGGCAGGAACAGCACGTGCTCGGCGCCGAGTTGGACGGCTCTGACCCACACTCCGGGGTCGTCGAGGTCCAGCCCGAGCAGCAACACCCCGCTGCGCCTGCCCAGCCCGGCGCAGCGCTCCGCCTGGTCGTCCCCGACCAGGACCAGTGGGGCGGCCCCCCACTGCTCGCGCGGCGGCGGCGCGCCCCGGATCAGCCTCGGCTCGGTGCCCGCCGCGGCACAGAGCCGCAGCAGGTGCTCGGCCAGGCCCTCGTCCTCGGTGACGACGAGCGGTCCGGCGGCCGCGGGGCCTTCGGCGGTGACGTGGTCGGCGATCGGCGCGGACATGGTGTTCTCCCCTCTGCGCCGCCTGCCACCGGGGGTGGCTGCGGCGCGCGTCGGACGGTTCCGACGGACGGCCGCCAGGCAGACCTCTCGGAAGAGGAAGGGATGAGGCCCCGCCCGGCGACCGCCGCCGACCATCACGGTGGGGGGAGATCCGGATTCCGTCATCCACGTTCCGATTGCCTGTGGATAACTCGGGGGCTGTGGATGAAAACGTTCACCCGGACGGGTGTCAATTCGGCGAAGAATTGACGAAAGGGGCTCACGGAGATGAACCGGCGATCCACCGACCTCTGTCGACCGCCTTCCCGACACCCTCGCGCCGGCTCTCCCGCACCCCGCCGGAGCGGCCCGCGGCGCCGATCGGAACCAGCCGCGCACGCCGTGCGCGCCATGAGCAAATGGCAACGCAGAGTGACGAAAGGTGATGGACGGGCGGAGCTGTCGACACCCCCTGCACGCGGCCGCGAGGCCAGCGCGGAAGCTGCGGCAATGGCCTTCAAGCCCTGAAAATGGCCCCGGACGTGCGACGACCCCCGCCGGGGGGGAGAGCGGGGGTCGTCTATCCACAGCCCGACTCGGGGGGGAGGAGCCGGACCGGGTTAGCACGGTCGCGAACGATCCGTGACTTCCATGGTGTACCCGAGCGGCCAGAAACACAAACCCGCACGCCCACGAGTACGCCGAATGGCGGGGTGTTTTGTGGCTCCCTCTATCCTCGGTTCCCGTGGACACCACCGAGAACGCCGACGACCACGCCGACGAGTCCCAGGGCGACCCCACCGGGCCCGAGGCGCCGAGCGCATCCGTCCGCCCCCGGCCGAACGGACTGCGCACGGCCGCCTTCTTCGACCTCGACAAGACCATCATCGCCAAGTCGAGCGCGCTGGCCTTCAGCCGCCCGTTCTACCAGGGCGGTCTGATCAACCGTCGGGCCGTACTGCGCAGTGCGTACGCCCAGTTCGTCTTCCTGGTCGGCGGCGCGGACCACGACCAGATGGAGAAGATGCGCGAGTACCTCTCCGCGCTCACCCGGGGCTGGAACGTCCAGCAGGTCCGCGAGATCGTCGCCGAGACGCTGCACAACCTGATCGACCCGATCATCTATGACGAGGCCGCCTCGCTGATCGAACAGCACCACGCGGCCGGCCGGGACGTGGTGATCGTCAGCAGCTCGGGCTCCGAGGTGGTCGAGCCGATCGGCGCGCTGCTCGGCGCGGACCACGTGATCGCCACCCGGCTCAAGGTCGAGGACGGCTGCTACACCGGCGAGATCGAGTACTACGCCTACGCCGAGAACAAGGCCGCGGCCATCCGGGAGTTGGCCGGTACGGAAGGCTACGACCTGGCCGAGTCCTACGCCTACAGCGACTCCTCGACCGACCTGCCGCTGCTGGAGGCGGTCGGCCACCCCTCGGCCGTCAACCCGGACCGCGCGCTGCGCAAGGAGGCGCAGGCCCGGGAGTGGCCGGTGCTGGTCTTCGACCGGCCGGTGCAACTGCGACGGCGGCTGCCCGAGTTCTCCGCGCCGAGCGGCTCGGTGCTGACCGCCGTGGCGATCGGGACGGCCGCCGTGACCGCCGGGGTCATCTGGTACCTGGCGCGCCGACGCCGTCCCACCGCCGGAGGCTCCCGGCGGAAGCCGTGATCTAGCACGAAAGCCACCAAAACGGGCAATCGACACAGACTTCTCGTTTCGGGTTCCCCTTTCGGCCGAAACGCGATACAAATGAAGCACGGCCCGCGAGACCCGGTCAGGACCGAAGAGGTCAAACCGACAACGCAGTTCAGGCCCACGGACCGCGTGTACAGATTTCCGAGCACCCACATGCAGCCGACCCGCTGTCGGGCCGCCGGACCAGACGAACGGGCAGGATCCCCGTCTGATCGGCACTTCCGGTGCATGCTTGGTCACCCGGTACCTGTACCAGCGGCGGCACCCAGCAGGATCAGGTGCCGCCGCATCTCTGTGCGCGCGAGACCCGCAACGCCCCCCCCGGCCCGGCAACGCCCACGGGGCCCGGCAGCGTCCACGGGGCTCGGCAACGCCCGCGGGCCGGTCCGATCAGACCATGCCGCGCTGCATCGCCTCGCAGACCGCGGTGCTCTCCCGCACGCCGAGCCCCAGGGCCCGCCCGCAGTGCGCGATCCAGGCCGCCATCCCTTCGGGCGTGCCCGCCAGGTAGCCCGCCAGGGCGCGGCGGTAGGCGTCGGTGCCCAGCTCGGCCAGGCCGACCTCGGCGGGGCAGATCGACTTCGGGTCGAGGCCCTCGGCGATCAGGACGATCCGCTGGGCGGCCCGCGCGATCAGCCCGTTGTGGGTGCCGAACGGCCGCAGGGCGAGCAGTTCGCCGTGCACCACCGCAGCCACCACCAGGGCCGGTGTGCCCACGCCGTGACCCTCCGCACGGGCCACCAGCAGCCGGGAGAGCTGGTCCAGCCGGGCCGCGACCTCCTCCGCGCCCGGGGCGGGCGGCAGGGCCGGCAGCGGCCCGACCCCGGCGTCGACCTTGACGCTCTCCACCGGCGCGAGCTCCAACGGGAACAGCTCCTCGGCGCGCTCCCCCGCCCGGCGCGGCCGACCGGCGGCCGGGTCGCTGTCGCCGACCGCGAGCAGGTGCAGCCGGGCCAGTACCTGGAGCGGCGAGTGCCGCCAGACGCTGAGCAGCTGCCCCGCCTCGGCGGCGATCCGCAGGGCCGCGCCGACCGTACGGGCCTCGGCGTCCGCGCTGAAGTCGGTGCGGCGCCGGACCTCCTCCAGCGGCCAGTCGGCTCCCGCCATGGCCGCCGACGCGCGGGCGCCGCGCAGCGCGGACTCGGAGGTGACCTCGGCCGCGCGGCGCCGCATCACCCGGTGGCCGTAGAGCCGGTCGACGGCCTTGCGCACCTCGGCCACGGCGTCGGGCACCCCGGGGAGCTGGGCCAGCGGGGCGAGGGGATCTGTTCCAGTGCTCACCTACCCGAGAGTAATGAACAGCCCGCCCCTCCCGGAACAGCAACCCCGCATCACCCGTTAGAGGCAATCCTCACTTCCCTCCCCCAGCGGAACCCAAACCCCGGCTAGCATGGCCACTATCGGAGACGATAACGATTTCCAGTTAGGGGCGCCCCCCACGAGCGCACCCGTGAGCACGCGGCCCGCCCCCAGGGCCCAGAGCGAGAGCCGGAGACCCAGATGAAGATCGCCTTCGTCGGCAAGGGCGGCAGCGGGAAGACCACGCTGTCCGCACTGTTCATCCGCCACCTGGCCGCCATCGGCCGGCCGGTCATCGCCGTCGACGCCGACATCAACCAGCACCTGGGCCCCGCCCTCGGCCTGACGGATGCCCAGGCCGCCGAACTGCCCTCGCTCGGCGCGCACCTGCAGGAGATCAAGGAGTACCTGCGCGGCAGCAATCCGCTGATCCGCTCGGCCGACGAGATGATCAAAACCACGCCGCCCGGCCGCGGTTCACGCCTGCTGCGGATCGTCGAGGAGAACCCGGTCTACGCCTCCTGCGCCCGCCCGATCGCCCTGGACGAGGGCTCGGTCCGGCTGCTGGCGACCGGCGCGTTCACCGAGGAGGACCTCGGGGTGGCCTGCTACCACTCCAAGGTCGGCGCGGTGGAGCTGCTGCTCAACCACCTGCTGGACGGCCCGGACGAGTACCTGGTCACCGACATGACGGCCGGTTCGGACTCCTTCGCCTCCGGCCTGTTCACCCGCTTCGACCTGACCTTCCTGGTGGCCGAACCGACCCGCAAGGGCATCTCGGTCTACCGCCAGTACAAGGACTACGCGCGGGACTTCGGCGTGCAGCTGCGGGTGATCGGCAACAAGGTGCAGGGCCCGGACGACCTGGTGTTCCTGCGCCGCGAGGTCGGCGACGACCTGCTCACCACCTTCGGACAGTCGGACTGGGTGCGCCGACTGGAGCAGGGCGCCGAGCCGCCGCTGAAGTCGCTGGAGCCGGCCAACCGGGCCGTGCTGGAGGAACTGCGGGCCGAGGCCGAGGCGGCGTACGGACTGCGCGACGCGCGCCGCTACACCGAGCAGGCCGTGCTCTTCCACCGGCGCAACGCGGAGAGTTGGGCCAACGCCAAGGTCGGTATCGACCTCGCGACCCAGGTGGACGAGGACTTCGTGCTGGGCGGGTTCCCGGGCGAGTTCGCGACCGACGGCGCACCGGCCGCCCCGGCGGGAGCCACCGCCTGACACCACCGCGAACGGCACCGCCACGAACCGGACGGGCCGTGGCCTCCCCTTCCACCCCGGGGAAGGCCGCGGCCCGTTCGCCGTGTCGGCCAGAGCCGTCCGCCATCCCGGTCCGCTCGCCATCCCGGTCCGCTCGCCACCCCGGTCCGCTCGTCACCCCGGTCCCCTCGCCACCCCGGTCCCCTCGCCACCCTGGTCCGCTCGCCATCCCGTCCGTGCGCCAGCCCATCAGCAGATTCCCGTCGGTTCGAACACCACCCAATAGGGTGAACCCGGGATTTTTCGCTTCCCTCCGGGAACGACGCTGTGCAAAGCTTTCATTACCCTCGGTTTACCGAGTCTTGATGGCCCGTCCCGACGGCCCTCGGCGAGACCTCCCGCATCTCGCCCTGGCCCTTGGCGAGCCAGATGGTCGACGCCGGCCGGTGACACCCGTACTCCCCGCCGCGCCCACGCCATCCCGCCACACCGTCGCGACCCACGACAGCCGATCCGCCCCGGAGCCCCGCTCCGGACTCACCACCGGACCTGACTGCGTTCGTTCCCCCGGACAGACGGGAAGACCATGACCCTCGACATCTCCAGCGCACCCATCGCCTCCGACACCACCGACCACGCGCCGCCGGGCCCCGGCGGCCGGGCCCGCTGGGCCCACGACCTCTCCGCCTCTGCGGTGGTCTTCCTGATCGCCGTGCCGTTCTCCCTCGGCATCGCGCTCGCCACCGGCGCCCCGCTCACCGCAGGACTGGCCGCCGCCGCCGTGGGCGGCATCGTGGTCGGGTTGTCCGGCGGCACCCCGCTCATGGTCAGCGGCCCCTCCGCCGCGCTGACCGTGATCACCGCCGGGCTGATCGCCCAGTACGGCTGGCGGGCCACCTGCGCCGTCACCGTCGTCGCCGGGCTGCTCCAACTCCTGCTCGGCGCACGCCGAGTGGCCCGCACGGCACTCGCCGTCTCGCCGGCGATCGTGCACGGCATGCTGGC
The DNA here is from genome assembly GCF_053596495.1 of Kitasatospora sp. NPDC001683. NCBI lineage: Bacteria > Bacillati > Actinomycetota > Actinomycetes > Kitasatosporales > Streptomycetaceae > Kitasatospora > Kitasatospora sp. NPDC001683. The sequence continues at coordinate 9,344 of NZ_JBSFGK010000050.1, read as the reverse complement.
CGGGGTCGGGCTCACCATCGCCATCGCGCAGCTGCACGTCGTCCTCGGTGGGTCACCGCAGAGCTCGGCGATCGCCAACCTCCTCGCGCTGCCCGGGCAGTTGGCCGGTCCGCACCCACCCGCGCTACTGGCCGGCGCGGTGACCGTGGCCGTGCTGCTGGGCTGGCCCCGACTCGACCGACTCCCAGGCCGCGCGGGCGAGTTGGGCGCACGCCTGGCCAAGGTGCCCGGCCCGCTGGCCGCCGTGGCCGTCGCCACCGCGCTCGCCGTCACCCTGGACCTGCGGCTCGCCCACATCGAACTGCCCGCCTGGCAGCCGCACTCGCTCGTGCCCGCGCTGCCGCACGGTTCGCTCGCCGGGGTGCTCACCGCCGTCCTCACCGTCACCGCCGTCGCGAGCGTGGAGTCGCTGCTGTCCGCCGTGGCGGTGGACAGGATGTCCCAGCGCACCGGCGACCTCGACCGCGAGCTGCGCGGACAGGGGCTCGCCAACCTGGTCAGCGGGCTGGTCGGCGGGCTGCCGATCGCCGGCGGCGCCGTCCGCAGCACCGCCAACGTCCGGACCGGCGCGCAGACCAGGTGGGCCTCGGTCCTGCACGGCGTCTGGGTGCTCGCAGCCGCGCTGGCGCTGACCGGCGGGCTGCGCCGGATTCCGCTGGCCGCCCTGGCCGCGCTGGTGCTGGTGGTCGGGCTGCAGATGGTGAGCTTCGCGCACATCCTCAACGTGCACCGGCACCGCGAGTTCCCGGTCTACCTGACCACCATGCTCGCCGTGGTCGCCTTCGGCGTGCTGTGGGGCGTCGGCCTCGGCGCCAGCACCGCCGTCCTGCTCGCGCTCCACCGGCTGACCCGCGCTCATGTGGACGTCGAGACCGGCCCCGACGGTTCGGTCACCGTCCAGACCCACGGTCCGCTCACCTTCACCGCCGTCCCCCGGCTGAGCCGGGCGCTGGCCGGGATCCCTGCGTCCGCCGAGGTCGCCGTCGTGCACGACGGCTCCTTCCTGGACCACGCCGCGTACGTGACGTTGCACGACTGGCGGACGGGGCACCAGGCCGCGGGCGGGCGGGTCTCGCTGGTGACGCGCCGCCAGGACGACGAGGTGCTCGATCCCGACGGCACGGTCCGCAGCGGGAGTTCGGCGGGCCCGCACCGCTGCCGGGCCTGGACGCCCTGGGTCGGTCATCACTGCATCGAGCAGCAGGAGGACCCGCACGGCCGGCTGCTGGACGGAGTCCGGGTCTTCCAGCAGCACACCGCCCCGCTGATCAGACCCGAACTCGCCCGGCTGGCACGGGAAGGCCAGACGCCCTCCCAGCTCTTCCTGACCTGCGCGGACTCCCGGATGGTGACCAGCATGATCACCAACAGCGGGCCGGGCGACCTGTTCACCGTCCGGAACGTGGGCAACCTGGTGCCGGCCCCGTTCGAACCCGGCGCGGCCGACGACTCGGTGGCCGCCGCGGTGCAGTACGCGGTCGAGGCGCTGGAGGTGCGCTCGATCACGGTCTGCGGCCACTCCGGCTGCGGCGCGATGAAGGCGCTGCTGGACGGTGTGCACGAGCACTCCGGTCCACCCACCCCGCTGACCCGCTGGCTGCGCAACGGCCGCGGCTCGCTGGACCGGCTGCGACGGGCACCGGCCGAGTTCGCCGACCGGCCGGTGGTGGACCTCGCGGAACAGCTCTGCATCACCAACGTGGTGCAGCAGTTGGACCAGCTGATGGCGAACCCCGCGGTGGAGCGCCGGGTCGAGGAGGGCAGCCTGCGGCTGGTCGGGATGTACTTCGACTTCGCCACCGCCCAGGCCTACGTCCTCGATCGCGCCGCCGGAACGTTCAGCCCCGTCAAAGCGCGCACCGAGGCACGTAACACCACTGTCGGGACCGGGGACCGGCCAGACACCCGGCCCGACGCCCGGCCCGAGGGTGAATCGGCCGAACGGGTGAGAAAGGACGGCCGGGTTCCGGCCGACGGCAGCGGGGAGGGCTCCCAACTGGCCGCCTGAGAACCGGGCCCGTGTCCCCTCCGAGCGAGCCGGGACACGGGCCCACCGGCCGCCGTGCGGTCTGCCGCGCCGCGCGGCGGTCCGCACGGCTGGCCGTTCGATCTTCAGTCAAAGGTCTAAACCAATTCCCGGGCGCCTCTTGTCAACTGACCCGTTCGCCTGGTGAGCTTGTGCGCTGGGACACACGGGACGATCCCCACGCACGGGATCGCCCGAGATCATGACTCGATGAGGAGTGCGCGTTGAGCAACGAGAGCCTGGCCAACCTGCTCAAGGAGGAGCGGCGTTTCGCCCCGCCGACAGAGCTCGCCGCAGCCGCCAACGTCACCGAGACGGCCTACACGCAGGCCTCCGAGGACCGCCTGGGCTTCTGGGCCGAGCAGGCCCGCCGCCTCAGCTGGGCCGTCGAGCCGACCGAGACGCTCGACTGGTCCAACCCGCCCTTCGCCAAGTGGTTCGCCGACGGCAAGCTCAACGTGGCCTACAACTGCGTCGACCGCCACGTCGAGAACGGCCTCGGCGACCGGGTCGCCATCCATTTCGAGGGCGAGCCCGGCGACAGCCGCTCGATCACCTACGCCCAGCTCAAGGACGAGGTCTCGCAGGCCGCCAACGCGCTGCTGGAGCTCGGCGTCCGCAAGGGCGACCGGGTGGCGCTCTACCTGCCGATGATCGCCGAGGCGGTCGTCGCGATGCTCGCCTGCGCCCGGATCGGCGCCACCCACTCGGTGGTCTTCGGCGGTTTCTCCGCCGACGCCGTCGCCTCCCGAATCCAGGACGCCCAGGCCAAGCTCGTCATCACCGCCGACGGCGGCTACCGCCGCGGCAAGCCCTCCGCGCTCAAGCCGGCCATCGACGAGGCGCTCACCAAGGTCGACGGCGTCGAGCACGTCCTGGTGATCCGCCGCACCGAGCAGGAGATCCCCTGGACCGAGGGCCGCGACGTCTGGTGGCACGAGATCACCGCGCGCCAGTCCACCGAGCACGCCCCCGAGGCCCACGAGGCCGAGCACCCGCTGTTCATCCTCTACACCTCTGGCACCACCGGTAAGCCCAAGGGCATCCTGCACACCTCGGGCGGCTACCTCACCCAGGCCAGCTACACCCACCACGCGGTCTTCGACCTCAAGCCGGAGACCGACGTCTACTGGTGCACCGCCGACATCGGCTGGGTCACCGGCCACTCGTACATCGTCTACGGCCCGCTCTCCAACGGCGCCACCCAGGTCATCTACGAGGGCACCCCGGACACCCCGCACCAGGGCCGGTTCTGGGAGATCGTCCAGAAGTACGGCGTGACGATCCTCTACACCGCGCCGACCGCGATCCGGACCTTCATGAAGTGGGGCGACGACATCCCCGCGAAGTTCGACCTGTCCTCGCTGCGGGTGCTGGGCAGCGTCGGCGAGCCGATCAACCCCGAGGCGTGGGTCTGGTACCGCGAGCACATCGGCGGCGGCAAGTGCCCGATCGTGGACACCTGGTGGCAGACCGAGACCGGCGCCATCATGATCAGCCCGCTGCCGGGCGTCACCGAGACCAAGCCGGGCTCGGCCCAGCGCGCCCTGCCGGGCATCGCGGCCACCGTGGTGGACGACGAGGCCAACGAGGTCCCGAACGGCTCCGGCGGCTACCTGGTGCTCACCGAGCCGTGGCCTTCCATGCTCCGCACCATCTGGGGCGACGACCAGCGCTACGTCGACACCTACTGGTCGCGCTTCCAGGGCCGCTACTTCGCCGGTGACGGTGCCAAGAAGGACGAGGACGGCGACATCTGGCTGCTCGGCCGGGTGGACGACGTCATGCTGGTCTCGGGCCACAACATCTCCACCACCGAGGTCGAGTCGGCCCTGGTCGGCCACCCGTCGGTGGCCGAGTCCGCCGTGGTCGGCGCCGCCGACGCCACCACCGGCCAGGCGATCGTCGCCTTCGTGATCCTGCGCGGCGGTGCCACCGACAGCCCCGAGCTGGTCGAGGAGCTGCGGGCGCACGTCGGCCGCACGCTCGGCCCGATCGCCAAGCCGAAGCAGATCAAGGTGGTCGGCGAACTGCCGAAGACCCGCTCCGGCAAGATCATGCGCCGTCTGCTGCGCGACATCGCCGAGGGCCGCGAGGTCGGTGACACCACCACCCTGGCCGACAGCACGGTGATGAGCCAGATCCAGGCCCAGCTGCCGCCGAACGGCAGCAACGGCTGAGAACGGCGCTGACGGCCGGGCGCACAGAAGGCTCGGCACGCTGAAGCAGTGACGGGCTCTCGGGCAGCCAGTGGGTCTCGCACCACACGCCGCGTCCGATCCTGGCGCCGAGGCTGCGCAGCCACAGGTTCAGGTAGGGGGTGCCGGTCATGGCGCCGCCGCCGAAGGGCATGGCGAGTTCCTCGACGAAGGTGTCGTAGAGCTCGTTGCGCCAGACGAAGGAGGACCACAGCGGGTGTTCGCCGACCCGGAAGCGTCCGACCAGCAGCCATTTGGCGAGGGTGGCGGTGGTGCAGGCGGCGATGGCGGCGCCGGCCAGTACCGGGCCGGCGCCGCCCAGGGCGGCGCCGAGACCGTAGTGGTCGCGGATCGCCTGCAGGGCGGCGAAGACCAGGTCGGCGAGCAGGGCGGCCATGACGACCGGCACGAGCCGGCAGACCTCGACGCCGGCGCGTGCCCACATCAGGCGCTTGGGCGGGTCGTAGGTGCGGGCCTCGCCGGCGCCTTCGGCCACCCGGGGCAGGGCGAAGGCGGGCCGGCCCAGCCAGGAGGAGCCTTCGGGGGCGTGGGCGGGGGCGTCGGAGAGCACGCCGACCAGGCAGTTGTCGGGCAGTTGGCGGCCGGGGCCGACGATGCCGGAGTTGCCGACGAAGGAGCGGCGTCCGACGTGGGCGCGGCCCAGGTGCAGCCAGCCGCCGCGCAGCTCGTAGGGGGCGAGGAGGGTGTCGTCGGCGAGGAAGGCGCCGTCGTCGACCCGCATCAGGGTGGGCAGGGCGAGCACGGTGGAGGCCTCCACGCGGCGGCCGATCCTCGCGCCGAGCAGGCGCAGCCACAGTGGGGTGAAGAGGCTGGCGTAGAGGGGGAACAGGGTGCGGCGGGCGGTGTCGCTCAGGCCGGCCACGGCCCAGGCGCAGAACGCGACGCCTCCGGTGGCGGGGTGGAAGCCGGGGCGCAGTGGCAGGGAGAACAGGCGGATCAGCAGGGCTATCAGTGCGGCGTGGCACAGGAGGGTCAGGGCGGCCAGTGGCACGGTCAGTGGCAGCAGTTGGAGCACGGCGGCGCCGAGGGTGCGGTCGCTGTCGACCAGGGGGTAGAGGATGGACAGGGCGGGCAGGGCGCTGATGAGGGGGACGAGGCCGAAGAGGACGAAGGCGGCGCCGTAGGCGGCGTTCCAGATCCGCGAGGGGCGGGGTGCTCGGGTGGGCCACAGGGTGCGGGTGTCGGGACCGGGGCGGGCCGGGGAGCCGTGCCAGTGTTCGCCGGGTGGGACGGTGCCGGTGACGCAGGAACCGGGGGCGATCTGGGCGCCGGCGCCGATGCGGGCGCCGGGCATCAGGGTGGCGCGGTGGCCGATGCTGGCGCCTTCGCCGACGTCGATGCGCCCGAGTTGGAGGGTGTCGCCGTCGAGCCACCAGCCGGCGATGTCGGCCTCGGGTTCGAGGCTGGCGCCGGCGCCGATGCGGGCCAGTCCGGTGACCGGGGGCGCGGTGTGCAGCTGGACGCCCTTGCCGACGCGGCAGCCGAGCATCCGGGCGTAGCGCGGGGCCCAGGGGGTGCCGGACAGGGAGGCGGTGGCGAACATGGCGGTGTAGCGTTCGGCGGCCCACAGTCGCAGGTGGACGTGGCCGCCGCGGGGGTGGCTGCCGGGGCGGATGCCGGCGGTGAGCAGGCGGGCGCCGGCGGCGGCGAGCAGGGTGCGGCCGGGGACGCTGTAGAAGGCGAGCGCGCCGGCGGCGACGGGCCACCAGGAGGTGTGCGGGGCCCAGGGCAGGTGGGTGCCGAGCAGGTTGTCGACGGCGATCAGGACGATCACCCAGCGCGCTCCGGCGAGGGTGAACAGGGCGAGCAGCATGAGGGTCTGCCACAGGGCGGCGCTTGGCGGGGTGGGGCGTACCGGCCGTCGGGGGTGGGCGGTCGCGGTGGCCTGTGGCCCTGGCGCGGCCGCGCCCTGGGGGGTGGTGGGGGTGAGGGAGTCGAGGTAGTCGGCGAGGTCGCCGAGTACGGGGTGGGCGTACAGGTCGGCGACGGAGACGCCGTTGTGGCGGGTGCGCAGTTCGGAGACCAGGCGGGCGGCGGTGAGGCTGGAGCCGCCGAGGGCGAAGAAGTCATCGCCCCTGCCGCAGGGGGTGCCGAGCAGGCGTTCCCACTGGCCGGCGAGCCAGGCGGCGGTGCCGTTCAGGTTCTCGGCCGGGGCCTGGGCGGTGGCGGTGGTGGCCAGTGGCCAGGGCAGGGCGTGCCGGTCGACCTTGCCGGAGGTTTTGGTGGGCAGGGAGTCGACCAGGGCGAGGACGGGCACCAGGGGGGCGGGCAGGCGTTGCAGCAGGTGCTGGCGCGCGGTGGCGAGGTCGGGGGTGGTGCCGGGCTGGGGGACCAGGTAGCCGACCAGCAGGTCGGCGCCGGCGGGGGTCTTGCGCACCGCGGCGGCCGCCGCCCGGACGTGCGGCAGGGCCTGGAGGGCGGCGTCGATCTCGCCGAGTTCGATACGGCGCCCGCCGAGTTTGACCTGGTCGTCGGCGCGGCCCAGGAAGATCAGGCCCTCGGGGTCGTTGCGGACCAGGTCACCGCTGCGGTAGACGCGTTCGGAGGCGATCGCGGGGTGGGGGCTGTACTTCTCGGCGTCCTTGGCGGGGTCGAGGTAGCGGGCGCATCCGATGCCGGCGATCAGTAGTTCACCGGCCTCGTACCAGGGCACGGGGTTGCCGGCCTGGTCGACCACGGCGATCTCCCAGCCGTCCAGGGGGGCGCCGATGCGCACCGGCTGGCCGGGCAGCATCCGGGCGGCGGTGGCCACCACGGTGGTCTCGGTGGGGCCGTAGGTGTTCCAGAACTCGCGGCCGGGCACGGCCAGGCGCTCGACCAGTTCGGCCGGGCAGGCCTCACCGCCGACGATGATCAGGCGCACCTGGTCCAGGCACTCCTGCGGCCACAGGGCGAGCAGGGTCGGGACGGTGGAGATCGCGGTGATACGGCGCTCCACCAGCCAGGGGCCCAGGTCGGTGCCGGCCTTGACCAGGGAGCGGGGGGCCGGGACCAGGCAGGCGCCGTGGCGCCAGGCCAGCCACATCTCCTCACAGGAGGCGTCGAAGGCCACCGACAGACCGGCCAGCACACGGTCACCGGGGCCCAGCGGACGCGTGCGCAGGAACAGGCGGGCCTCGGCGTCCACGAACGCGGCGGCGCTGCGGTGAGTGACGGCCACGCCCTTGGGACGCCCGGTGGTGCCGGAGGTGAAAATGACCCACGCGTCGTCGTCCGGGCCCGGCCAGGCGGGACGGCCCGAAGGCCGGGCAAGGGGGCCGGCGAAAAGCCGCCGCTCGGCGCCGACGACGGCGCACACCAGCGCGTCCTGCCAGATCATCTCGGCGCGTTCGTCCGGGTCGTCCGCGTCCACCGGCACGTAGGCGGCACCGCAACGCAGCACCGCGAGGATGGCCACGTACAGGTCCGCGGTACCGGAGGGGATCCGCACACCCACCCGGTCACCACACCCGATGCCGTGACCGGCCAGCACGCCGGCGAAGGCCTCGACCTCCCGCATCAGCGTGCGGTAGTCCCAGACGGTGTCACCGGTGTCGAGCGCAGGCGCGTGAGGGTAGGCGCCGGCGGTAGCGGCGATCACGTCGAGCAGACTGCGCGGGTGAGCGGGCTGGGCCACCGGCCAACCCGCGGCCTGCCCGGGATGAGGGCGGTGCAGCGTGCCTGGGCCGGCCGTGTCGTGGCGTGCGTCCATAGGGGTTAAGTTCCTCGGCTCCGTTTTCCTGGGCGGCGCGTGTCACCTGCTACGTGCGGTGACACCGTTGTCACCTGGTGGGACACGCCCACCCACCATGACTCCGCCGGCAGTCGGCTGGATGCAGCGAAGCTGCGGTCAAAGAGAATTCTCATCATCGATGCCGTTTCATCCGACACCGATACGATTCGAATGTCATTTCGGGGATTCTCGCGTGTTTTCGCTGGTGAAGGGTAATCGGCACCACCTGAAGACATGACAGCGGGTAGAGAGACGATGGACACCACGGCCTCCGGAACGGTACCGGCAGTAAGGAACCGACTACCGAACCGGGGCATCCCGGTCAGATCATCGACCCACACACACCGACCACACACACGTACGGAACCCAGCCGCCGCCATCCGCGATCCGTGATCCGTGATCCGTACGGACGTCTCCCATGACCCCGACACGGACCGGGCCACCCGGCCCCGGCCACGACAACGAACAACCACCCCGCGATCCACCCGGCCACCCGGCCACCCGGCCAGCCACCCGGCCACCCGGCACCCGGAACCCCCGGACAGTCACTCCCGCCGTACGCGGCGTACGGATCCAACCTGCACGCCCCACGCTTCGCCTGCTACCCGTACAGCGGCCGTCCGGACGGCACCACCCACACCCACCCCGGCCACCACCAACACCACCCACCCCCACACCACACCGCACCCACCCCCCACCCCCCACCCCCAGCCGCCCACCCACCCCAGGCGGCGGGACCACCCTCCACACCCCCACCTCACCCGAACGGGCACCCCCACCACCTCCAGCCCATACCCCGACACCACCACCCAACAGACACACCACCCACCCCCGCCCCAGCCACCACAAAACACCGCCACACGCAGCCGCCACACGGAACACCCCCACCCACCCCCACCCCGCACCAACCCGGCCACCGGCCACCGGCCACCGGCGGGAGACAGCGATAGCGACACAGCCCGACCGAACAAGTGACACAAACCCGCCCAGACATATAGATACCGGGACGACGACGCTGCTCAACCGAACGAGTGACAGGGGCCGACCCACGCAGTGGATACCGGGGCGACGACACAGCTCGACCGAACGAGTGACAAGGGCCGACCCACACAGTGGATACCAGGGCGACGACACAGCTCGACCGAACGAGTGACACGAGCCCGCCCAGGCAATAGGTACGGGGCGACGGAGGTGCGGCGGCGACGGAGGGGCGGCGGCGGTGAGGGCGCCGGGGGTGCGGGGGCGACGGAGGGGCGGGGCGACGGAGGGGCGGGGCGACGGAGGGGCGGGGCGACGGAGGTGCGGCGGCGACGGAGGGGCGGCGGCGGTGAGGGCGCCGGGGCTGCGGGGACGACGGAGGGGCGGCGGCGGTGAGGGCGCCGGGGC
>NZ_JBSFGK010000049.1:0-60387 GCF_053596495.1 Kitasatospora sp. NPDC001683 | reverse complement strand
CGACATCGAGGACCGGGCCGTGCCCGGTCACTGGGAAGGCGACCTCATCATCGGCGCGGGCGGCCGTTCCGCGATCGCCACCCTGGTCGAGCGCAGCACCCGCTACACCATGCTGGTCCACCTGCCGGGCGGAGCCCACGACGCCGGGACCGTCCGCGACGGCCTCGTCACCACGATCCAGGCCCTGCCCGCCCACCTGCGCGGCTCCCTCACCTGGGACCAGGGCAGCGAAATGGCACGCCACAAGCAGTTCAGCATGGCCACCGGTATGCCCGTCTACTTCTGCGATCCGGCCTCGCCCTGGCAGCGCGGCTCGAACGAGAACACGAACGGACTGCTGCGGCAGTACTTCCCCAAGGGCACCGATCTGAGCGTCCACAGCCCCGAGGACCTCGAACACGTCGCCCAGGAACTCAACGGCCGCCCACGCAAGACGCTCGACTGGGATACCCCAGCCGAGCGTCTACGTGATCTACTCACCACCTAAAACCAAGTGGTGTTGCGACGACCCCTGGAATCCAAGAACCCGGTCGGGGCCTTCAACTGCCTTGCCAGGCAGAGGCGGAGGATACGAGATTCGAACTCGTGAGGGGTTGCCCCCAACACGCTTTCCAAATGTTCGTCCGGCCGTCCGGGGAGGTCCGCAGGGGTCCTGACCTGCGGCGAAGCGGTTCGCTGGCCAAGCGCTGAACGGCCCTGGACGGGGGTGAATGCAACCAGAACTGCAACCAGAGCGGGTCGTGTTCTGCCTGGTCGGAGGCGTGATCGCTGTGCCTTCGGGCTCCGGGTCGGGCTGCGGGTGTCGCGCTCATGGCTCGGTGGGCGGGGTCGACGAAGGCGTAGCGGTCGTGGATGGAACGCCCGCAGCACAGGGCGGTTGGGACGATGATCGTCACGCTCCGTTGAGTGTCAGTGACGACCTCTAGCCTGCGGCTATGGAATGGGAGACAGACGAAGACCTCTACGCATGGGTCGAAACCCTGGGCGCCCCGTGCGTAGTGTGCGTGGATACGTTCTGGCGCATCGATGCTGGCCCCAGGAGGAAGACGTGCCCGCAGTGTCGCAACGCAATCCGGCAAGCGCGCCGACACAAGCTGACGCTTGCACACGTCAATGCGATCCTCAGAGCGCAGGATGACACTTGCCCGCTATGCCACAGCCTGGGTGGCGACCTTTCGATGGAAGGTCCGTCCTGGTGGCACATCGATCACGATCACAATTGCTGCTCCGGGCGGTCGTCATGCGGGCGATGTGTACGAGGGCTACTGTGCAGGAGCTGCAATGCCCGCGGCCTGGCCTGGTACGAGTCCCTCCCGGTCGAGCTGCAAACCTGGGATCACGTCAACGCCTACCTGGCCGATCCTCCAGCCCGCAGACCAGAGGCGGCAGTGCTGTTCCATGGTGATCTTCAAGGCGTACGGTCCCGCGATGGCTCCTTCGCCGGGTGGCGCTCTGAGCAGCTCCTGCACACCGCGCATGAGTCTCTGAACCTGTAAGCGTGGACTTGTCGGCGGGCAGGCGGCGACGCTCATGTGGCTTCGGGGCCCTCGTCAGGTCCCGAGCCGTGCCGTAGAACGGTCGATACGACGCATGAGGAGACTCGCGAACGCGATAGCGTCACGTGCTTCATCTGCATCGTCGACCCGATGGTCCCCATGCGCCAGCACATTGCGAATACCGACCATCGCGCCCATGAACAACATTTTGTGGCCGTCCCGTTCCCCCGCCGCCGATGGCCCTGAACCCTCGGCTACGTCCAGCTGGGGGTTGGTGCCACCGAAGGTGCTGTTCATGAGCCGCTGACCGATCTCGCTGCTTCCGGTGGCCTGCTGGACTCGGTGCTCCACCGCCTTGAAGGCCCTCAGCACGGCATCGGTGAAATGACCGTCGCGGTAGAGCTGTGCTGAAGCAGCGGCAATGACTGGGTGGATCGCTCCGAGCGAGGGAGCGGTCTCGAGAGCCTGCGGCTCAGATCCCATCGGTGCTTCGATCGCCTCCCGGCGGCGCCTCCAATAGTCGTGGATGTCGCTCGCCCCGACGAATCGCTGGACGCGGTGGTCGACCACAACGGTCGTCTCGGTGCCGGCCCAGCCATTTGCAAGGCTTCCACCGGCACACCATGGTTCGCCGTAGGCTAGGGGGATTGCAGCAAAGGACGGTGAGTCTCCGTCTTTCGAAGTCCTGGTCTGCCGCAGATAGTGCAGGTCGCTGGTCGAGACCTCGACGGCTTGTCCGTGCACCATTGCCTGACTTTGCTGCAGTTCGGCAAGCAAGTCGATCAGACCGAACAGCGACCGCAAGTACTCGTCGGATCCGTGCATTTGGGATACAGATGCAACAGACAACCGGACCTCACCCTCGGGCCAGTTCTTCACCGAAGGGCGCCGGCGGGCTGGAGTGATGACGAGTTGCTCGCTCAGCTGCTCCAAAGCGAGACGGGGGTCAACAGAGGCGCGTTTCAGCGGGCGTTTGAGATCGTGCCAATAGGGCCAGGTCCCCTTCTTACGGAAGTGTTCCCAGACCGCCTCCATCAGGACTGCGCCTTGGGGGCCCGAAGGCGTGTCGACCCCATCTGGGAGATTGGGTTCTGAAGTCAACGCAGAAGCCTCCACGTGGTGATCGTCCAGGGTGGGCTGGATCGGGATCACTGCTCGTAGCCCCATGCCTGGCCGGTCTGCCTGTACTGCTCGACGGGGATGGGGGCGATGTCGGTCCGCATACGGGCGGTATAGAGCAGGCCGTCGAGGTGGTCGATCTCGTGGTGGATCAGGCGGGCGAGTCCGCGTTCGTAGGTGGTGGTGGCCAGTTGGCCGTCCAGGGTGGTGGTCTCCACGGTGATCCGCAGTGGGCGGGGCACCATGCCGCGGACGTCGAAGAAGGACAGGCAGCCCTCGAACTGCTCGTCAGCCTCGTCGGACTGGGCAGTGATACGAGGGTTCAGTAGCACGATCGCAGGTGCTCCGGGCTCCGCTGGCTGGACGATGGCGGCGGAGCGGCCGATGCCGATCTGCGGTGCGGCGATGCCCATGCCCTTGGCGAAGGGGTGGACCTGGCCGATGCGCTCCATCGCGGCGAACAGCTTCTCGATGACCTGCTCGGCGGCCTCGCGCTCGGTGGGCAGGTCGAACGCTCGGGCGGGCTCGGCGAGTACGGGCTCGCCCTCCTGGACGACGCCGAGGTCACGCATCTGCTCGCTGGGCCGCACCTGGATCACCTGAACTCCCCTTGGGTCGTGTCGCGTTCGGGTCGGGCCCGGAACCGCCATTCCAGACGGTACCGGGCGTGGAGGGCCGGCGTGGACGTGCTCCAGGAGAAGACGCGCATCCCCTCCTCCTCTCGCCGGATCGGGGCGGTCCGCAGTGGCGCCGCCTCGGCCGTCATGGACGTCTCCATGCCCCACACCGCTGGGTCGAGGTCAGCTGGGAAGGCGAGTTCGACTTCCAGGTGCTCGGTGGGCAGGCGGACCGCGCGCTGGAACCAGCGGCCCCACTTCTCCTCGCCGACCGAGTAGGCGTACTCGATCCAGACCTCCTCGCCCGGGTAGAGCGGGAAGCGGCCGTGCTCGTTCTCGAACAGCAGCCAGAGCTCTTTGAACGCGTCGCGGTCGTGCTTGGCCTGCCAGTTCATCGCCTCCCCGCGGCATGTCGCGGTCAGTGCGAGCTCGTCCCAGGTCAGCGGGTGTTCGCGGTAGTGGGCGTTGGAGCGTTCGGGCTCTCCGGGGTAGCGGTCGACGCTGATGCGGATCAGGTAACGGGTGATCGGCTCGCTGCCAGTGTTCCGCAACAGCCGACGCATCGTCAGTCGGTACTGGGAGCCGTCGAAGTCCAGGCGCGCGCCGTCGTGCGCCACGATGATCGATGAGCCCGTCGCGTACGGCTGCTCGGGGCGGCGCGGGGCTGGCGGAGCCGCAGCCGGGGCCGCTCGGTTCTTGGCGGCCTCGTAGTCCAGCCAGCGCTTCCAGATGGCCTTGCCCGCGTTGAGGGTCTCCTCCGAGCGGCGCGCGAAGTCCTCGGTCGGCTTGTGCCGGCCGGACTCCACGTGGCTCACGTACGACGGGTCGAAGCCCATCTTGCGGGCGAGCCCCCGCTTGGACAGGCCGCGCACCTCGCGCCAGTACGAGACCTCCGCTGCGAACGCCTCGGCGGCTTGCTCAACGGTCGGGCTGTCGTCGCGCTCGTCCATCAAGGCCCCCGCCCTGGCTGCTGGATGAGATGAATGAACCGTGAGTGATCTCGATTCATCATTCTGTCACGGTCCTGGTCGCCGGTTTCCTTCTTTTGCCAGCCCGGGTCGACACCCGGGCCGAGAGAGGGAGGGCCCAAGCGATGCGCCTGCTGTACCTGCTCAACGTCTCCAACTCCAGCCAGCTGACTGCCGACTCCGGCTACACCTTCGCCGACATGCTCACCCCGGCCCTGGCCGACGCCGGGGTCGAGGTCACCGTGGCCGCTCCCGTCCCGGTCGGCGACGACCGCGTGCAGTTTGTGCGGACCGCCTCGCCCTCGACCAAGTACCGGGCCCGCTTCAACCCGGGCGTCGGCGGCCTGGTGCGGCTGTTCCGCCGCCAGCAGCCCGAAGTGGTCGTGGCCAACCAGATCGAGGCCGCCCCCGCGATCCGCGCCGCGCTCCTGGAAGCCGGAGTGGACGCGCGGATCGTCGGTTACTGCCACTACCTGCCGTTCTCCTTCACCGACACCGGCCAGTTGGAGCTGGACCCCGCGATGGACGACGGCGGGCTGGGCCGCAGCGTGCTGCTGGCCTTCGCCGCCGGTCTCGCGGCCTGCGACCGCGTCCTGGTCCACTCCGGCACCGCCGCCTCGTGGACGGCCGCTGCCGCCGCCCGCACCGGCGTCGAGCTCACCGAGAAGTTGCACGTGGTCCCCGCCCCCAGGGACGTGCGCCTGGTCCGCGACCCTGCCGAGATCACCCCGCCGGAGGGCCGGGCGGTCGGCATCTACAACCACCGCCTGTACGCCCACTACGGCACCGCCCGCTTCACCCAGCTCGCCCGCCACCTCGTCGCCCAGGCCCCGGTGCGGCTGACCGTGATGGACCTGTTCGGCACCCGCAGCGCCGAGCGGATCCGCCTGGATCCCAGCCCCGAGCGGAACCTGGAGGAGCTGGCGGCCGTGGACGGCGTCGCCATCGCCTCCGACCGCGGAGACCGCGTCCGCTACCGCAACCTGCTGGCTGGCACCCACTTCGGCATCGCTCCGTTTCGGCCCGGCTGCCCCTGGTCCATGTCGGTCATCGACTGCCAGGCGATGGGCCTGCCGGTGATCGGCCCTCGCATCGGCTGGCTGGCCGAGCACCTCGACCCGGAGCTGGTGTTCGACACCGACGACCAGGCCGTCCGGATCGCCGAACGCCTCGCCACCGACTCCGAGTTCTACCTGGTGCACGCCAAGCGCGCGCACGCCTCCACCACGGACCTGACGCCCGCTGCGGTGGCCGCACGCTACCTGGAGGCGATCAAGTGAGCGGCTTCGACGCGGTCCTGCTCTCCTACGACGAGCCGCTGGCGGACTCCCTGCATACCCGCCTGGCTCGCGTGCTGGGCGGAACCGTCAAGCGTCTGCACGGGGTGCGCGGGATGCGCCGCGCCTACCGGCTCACGGCCGAACTCGTCGACACCGACCAGTTCTTCCTCGCTGACGGCGACTTCGCCATCGACCCGGCCTTCTCCGCCAGCGCGGTGGAGCCGCTGGCAGCGGGCGTGTCGATGCGGGTCTGGCGGGCCGTCAACCCGGTCAACGGGCTCACCTACGGCTACGGCGGCCTCAAGCTGATCCGCACCAGCGCACTGCGGGAGATGGGCCAGGCCGTCGACGTGCTGGCCGCACTGCCCGGCCGGGTCGAGTTCAGCCCGCACACAGCCGGGACCACCCTGTTCAACCAGACCCCGTTCCACGCCTGGAAGGCGGGCTTCCGGGAGTGCGCGATGCTCGCGCGCGGCAGCGAGTACGGCATGACCGACGCCTCCGCCCAGGAGCGCATCGACGCCTGGACGGCCAGCAAGGACGGCGACTTCGCCGACTACGCGGCAGCCGGGGCCCGTGACGGCCTGGAGTTCGCCCGCACTGCGGCCCGCGACCCCAAGCGCTTCGAGGCGCTCAACGACCCGCCCTGGCTGCACCGGCACTTCATCACGCTGCACGGCGAGCAGGCGGTCGCCGGATGAGCACCCGCTGCGGACCGCTGGTCCTGATCGAGCCGCAGGCGCACCTCGGCGGCGGGCACCACCAGCGCACGCTGACGGCGCTCGCCGCCGCCCGCCCGGGTTCCGTGGTCATCACCCCGCAGGGGATCGCAGACGGGCCCGGTCCGCTGCTGCGGGCCGGCGCCTGCTTCGCCGCCGGACCGGTGGGTCCGGCGGCGAAGGCCCTGCTGGCCGCAGCCCGCGCGGCGGAACGCGTGTCAACTGCTGGCCAGCGGGCCTTCCGCTCACGGCGCTGGCCGTTGCCGCTCCGCCGGCTGCCGCACCAGGTCACCCTGATCGCCCGCTGCCTGACCGAAGCCGGATGCCTGCGTACCGTCCGCCGCCTTGCCCCTCAGCCGGCGGCCGTGGTGATCCTCAGCGCGAGCGAAGCCCTGCACGGCATGGCCGCCCTGCTCGGCGGCACCCCGCACCTTCGGTTCATCCACGAGCTGGTCACCACCGAGGACTCGCCGGTCCGGCTGCTGGGCCGGCTCGCCCGGCGGAGCGAGAAGCAGGTGGTCGCCCTCTATCCGACCACCACGGTCCGCGACCGGCTCTCCACGGCCTTCCTCCACCTCCCGGGCCGGGTGCGGGCGTTCGCGGTCGACGACGGTCGGCCCCTCACCACCGCCGAGCGCGAGGGTGCCCGCGCCGCCTTTACCATCCCCGCCTCGGCGACGGCGGTCTGCCTGGTCGGCGGCTGGTGGCCCTACAAGGACATCGCCACCGTCGATGCGGCCCTGGCCTGCCTCACCAAGCCGCTGCACGTCCTGGTCTGCGGCACTCCGCTGGACGACGCGGTACTCGAACGCTGGCACCGCCTGCCCCGTGTCCGGGTCCACACCGTGCCCGGCCCGGTCGGCGAGGACGTCCTCCGGTTGGTCTATGCCGCCGCCGATGCCGCCGTGGTGGCCCGGTGTCCCGGCACCGGCAAGGAGTCCGGCCTGGTCATGGACGCCGCCCGGCTCGATGTCCCGCTGATCGTCTCCGACCACGACCCGGACCTGACCGAGCGGCTGGTCGGGCAGCCCTGGGCCCAGGTGTTTCGGGCCGGCGACCCGGGTGTCCTGGCCGCCGCGCTGGACGCTCTGGCGGACGGGCCGCCGGAGCGGCCGGGGCCGAAGGCACCCACGGCGCTGGACATGCTGTCGGCAGCCGAGCAGGCCGCCTACCTCGTCGACACCTACACCGACCTGATCAAGGAGTACCGATGACGCCCGCCGCCCCCGCGCTGGTCGCCGTGATCGGCCCGGTCGAACCGGCCCTGCTGATCGCCTGGACCTCCCACTACCGCCGGCTCGGCATCGAACGCTTCCACCTCGCCTTCCACTTCGCCGAGCACGTCCCCGACGCCTGGCGTCGCCAGTTGCTGGGCACCGCCCGGGAGCTCGACCTGCCCACGGGCCAGGTCAGCACCGGGCCGTGGCACGAGCACACCAACACCGAACTGCGCGACGCTCTCCGCCAGCAGGCCGGCCCCGGCTGGCACCTGCTCGCCGACTCCGACGAGTTCCACACGTACCCGGCCACGCTCAGCGACGTGGCGGCGGAGGCCGAGGAGAACGGTCGGGCGGTCGTGGGCGGGCTGATGCTCGACCGCGTCAGCGCGGACGGCCGACTCGCCCTCTGGCGGCCCGAGAGTGGGCTTGACCGTGCCTTCCCGCTCGGTGGGCACCTCACCCACCGCCTCCTGCAGGGCGACCCTCGCAAGATCGTCCTCGCGCTCTCCGATGTCACGGTCGCCTCCGGCAACCACCGTGCCCCCGGCCGCAGGCCCGACTCGCACACGCTCGCGTGCGTCCACCACTTCAAGTGGCGCGCCGGCGTCCTGGACGACCTGCGCCGTCGTGTCGACCGCTTCACGTCCGGCGCGTGGACCGAGCACACCCCGGCCGTCCGGACCGAGGCCACCCGCCTGCTGCAGCACATCGACCGCCACCACGGCCGCATCGCCGTCTCCGACCCCCGCCTGGCCTTCCGCCACGTCACCCTCGACCGCCTGCCCGACGACTGGGCCGCCGAAGCCGCCCAGATCCACGCCGCCTGGCGCCCGCCCCGTCAGAGCCAGCCCGGCTCCACGATCTCCTCGCCCTCGTCCTGAGGTGCCTCGAACCGCGCGAAGAAGTCGTCCAGAGCCTCAGGGGTCACGATCAGCGCGTTCGCGTCCCCCCGCTGGTTGCGCTCGGCCAGCCTGCGCAGCAGCTCGTCCCGATCGACGGGGAAGTACAGCAGCCGCCACCGACCGCCGGCCGACTCCACCAGCTCCTTCATCGCGTCGCGGTCCTTCCGCTGCCACAGTCCGTGGTCCCACACCACGTCCCGGCCCTCGGAGACCAGCTCGACCAGCCGGGAGTGCAGCTCGGCGACGACCGGGGCCTCCTTCTCGAAGTAGGTGTTCTCCGGATAGTCGATCCCATACCGGCCGTGCCGCTCGTGGACGGCCTCGTCTACCGACAGCCGCACTGCATCCTGCGGCTCCAGCTCCCGCTGGGCGTAGGTCGTCTTCCCCGAACCGGTGAGCCCCACCAGCAGGAACACCACCGGACCACTCTCGGCCACCGACAACTCCCCTCACCGCCACCAGCGTTCACCGGCAAGTCTGCCACCACGGGCGGCTCCGGGAACCGCGTTCCGCACCCGCCGCCACTCGAAGGAGCACAGCGTGTCCGCCTCCGCCCTCGCCCGCCTGCTGCGGGCCTACGTCCGCCACGCGCCCGGAACCGTTGGCAAGGCCCAGCTCGTCGACCGCTTCCTCGACGACCACCTGCGAACCCGTCCCCTTCACGCCACTGCCCGGTTGCTCTCGGGGGACCTGGTCACCGTCACCACCAGCGACGTCATCCAGCGCTACCAGTACCTCTTCGGCGAGTGGGAGCCGAACCTGAGCGCCTTCCTGCGCGACCGCCTGCGGCCCGGGGACACCTTCGTCGACGTCGGGGCCCACCGCGGCGCGTTCAGCCTCCTGGCCTCCCACGCAGTCGGACCGACCGGTCGAGTCGTCGCCATCGAGCCCACCCCGCAGTTCCATGACGACCTCACCAGCGCGGCCACCGTCAACCGCCGGGACAACATCCGCACCGTCCGCGCCGCGGCCTCCGACACCACCGGCGCGCTGGTCCTCTACCTGGAGGACCCGGCCAACCTCGGTCACACCACCGCCATCCGGCCCCGCCACGTCCACACCACCTTCCACGTGCCGGCCGCACCGCTCACCGAACTCCTCGGCCAGGCCGAACTCGACACCGCCCGAGTCATCAAGATCGACGTCGAGGGCGCCGAGGCGGCGGCTGTCAGGGGACTGCTGCCCGCGCTGCCGCACCTGCGCGAGGACATCGAGCTGGTCGTGGAAGTCACCCCCAAGCTCCTGGCCAAGCAGGGCGAGAGCGCCGCCGGCATCATCGACGCCCTGCGCGAGCACGGCTTCCACTCGTACACGCTCACCAACGACTACGACCCGGCCAGCTACCCCCAGGCCATGCGCCGACCGCAGCCGCCTGTCCGGTGCACGAAGACCCCGGAGCAGATGACCGACCTGGTCTTCTCGCGCACCAACGCCGACCGCCTCACCATCGGGCGCTGAGAGCACCCACTCGTCCCAGCGGTGGGGGCCCAATCCGCGCCTCCCGCCTGGACCACTGAATCCTCCGGCACGTTGACAAGGAGTGGGCACCGTGACGAACACCAGCGTGATGAACAGCCGCAACGCGGTCTGCGTTATCGTCCACGACCAGGAGACCGACACGATCGCTGCCTTGCTCTACGCCGCCCGGAACTGGTCCTTGCAGCCGTCATGGACCGTCCCCGGCGGCAAGGCCGAGCCCGGCGAAGCGCTCGACGAAGCCGCCGCCCGCGAGCTCAAGGAGGAGACCGGCCTGCTCGTCGACCCGGCCGATCTCGTACTCGTCCACGTCATCCACGTCGAGCAGGGCTTCGACCAGGCCGGGCAGTTCGTCCTCTTCGTCTTCGCCACGGACACGTGGACCGGCGAACTGACCAACACCGAGCCGGAAAAGCACCTGGCTGCCCGGTGGGTCGCCGTAGACCGCCTTCCCGAGCCCGCGTTTCCGACCGCCAGGCAGGCCCTGGTTGCGTACCGGAATGGAGGTCCCTCCTTCTCCCGCTACGGATGGCCTTCCACCACGGCGTGATAGGCGGGCGCAAGGACGGTTGCTGCTAGTCCTCCTGCACGGGCTGGCCGGTCACGCGGGCGAATGGGATGCGCTGGCCCGGGCTCTGAGCGATCGGTACCGGGTGATCGCCGTCGACCAGCGCGGCCACGGCGGCAGCGAACGCACACCGGAAGACCTTTCCCGTGCGGCGTACGTCGCTGACGTCCTCGCCGTACTGGAGCTGCTCGATCTCGGACAGGTCGTGCTGGCCGGTCAGTCGTTGGGCGGGCACACCGCCATGCTCGCGGCGGCGGCGCATCCCGAGCGCGTTCGCGCCCTCGTGCTCGTCGAGGCTGGGCCCGGTGGGCCGAACTCGGCCGTCGCCGAGGAGGTCGGACACTGGCTCGACTCGTGGCCGCTGCCGTTCCCCTCGCGGGAGGCGGCGGTGGGGTTCCTCGGCGGTGGCCGGGTCGGCGAGGGCTGGGCCGCCGGGCTGGAGGAACGCAACGCGCAGTGGTGGCCGCGCTTCGACCGGGACGTGATGGTCGCCTCGTTGGCCGAGAACGCCCACCGCTCCTTCTGGAAGGAGTGGGAGCAGGTGGTCTGTCCGACCCTGGTCGTCCTGGGCCAGTCCAGTTTCATCGCCGCGCGGGAAGTCGACGAGATGTTCGCACGGCGCCCTGACACCCAGGCCGCGAGCGTTCCGGGGACGGCGCACGACGTTCATCTGGAGCGGCCGGAGGTTCTGCACCTCCTGCTCTCGGAGTTCCTCGACGGGGTTGGCCGGCAGACAGCTGCCAGCGGGGGATAAGCGGGCGACCGGGACCGGCGCGAAGCTGCCTCGACGGAGGACCCCGCGACGTCCACGCTGACGCACCGTTGAGAGATCGTCCGAAAGCTGCTTCTGCAGATGACGCGATTCGTGGGGGAACCCTATCCGCCCGTCGTGGCCGTCCTCGGGTGCGATCCGCCTTGGCCGGCGCGTCGGGGCAGGCCAGCCGCTCAGGGATCGGGCCCACCGGGGTGGTCCGGTATCGCCGCCGTGACCACTGCTGGGGCCCCGGCCGCGTTCCGGCAGCGGAACCGACAATCGCGAGGGCGATGCCGGTGGCCGCTGCCGTCCCCAGGAGGGCGGCTTACGAGCCGATCTGCCGGGTCCCAAAAGCGCAACTGCAACCAAAACTGCAACCACGCAACGCAGAAGGCCCCGACCGGGAACCCGGTCGGGGCCTTCAACTGCCCAGCTGGACAGAGGCGGAGGATACGAGATTCGAACTCGTGAGGGGTTGCCCCCAACACGCTTTCCAAGCGTGCGCCCTAGGCCTCTAGGCGAATCCTCCGTGGGAGAGCTTAGTACATGTTTTGGGGTGCTCGCGACCAGCTATCCCGCAGGCGGGAGGGTGGGGGTGGCCTGTGGATCGTCGGGGCCGGGATCCGGTAGTGTGGGGGTCAGCCCCTCGTGTGGCGTCATCTCTCTGAACCCCCCCAGGGCCGGAAGGCAGCAAGGGTAGGAGGGCTCTGGCGGGTGCACGGGGGGTCTTCGCGTTTCTGGGGGAGTGCGGGGCGGGGGAGCGCGGGGTCGGGGGTGAAGGGGCGACGCGTTTGTCGGCCCGTCCCGATATCGTCGGTGGTGTGTCCCTAGCCCTGTACCGCCGCTACCGCCCCGAGACCTTCGCGGAGGTCATCGGGCAGGAGCACGTGACCGCTCCGCTCCAGCAGGCCCTGCGCAACAACAGGGTCAACCACGCGTACCTGTTCAGCGGGCCGCGCGGCTGTGGCAAGACGACGAGCGCGCGCATCCTGGCCCGTTGCCTGAACTGTGAGCAGGGGCCGACGCCGACGCCCTGCGGGGAGTGCCAGTCCTGTCGGGACCTCGCGACCGGCGGGCCCGGCTCGATCGACGTGATCGAGATCGACGCCGCCTCGCACGGTGGTGTGGACGACGCGCGTGAGCTGCGCGAGCGGGCCTTCTTCGCGCCGGTGCACAGCCGGTACAAGATCTTCATCCTGGACGAGGCGCACATGGTGACCTCGGCCGGGTTCAACGCGCTGCTCAAGGTGGTGGAGGAGCCGCCGGAGCACCTCAAGTTCATCTTCGCGACCACCGAGCCGGAGAAGGTGATCGGGACGATCCGGTCCCGCACCCACCACTACCCGTTCCGGCTGGTCCCGCCCGGCACGCTGCGCGACTACCTGGCGGACGTCTGCGGCCGCGAGGGCATCCAGGTCGAGGACCCGGTGTTCCCGCTGGTGGTACGGGCCGGCGCGGGCTCGGTGCGTGACTCGATGTCGGTCATGGACCAGCTGCTGGCCGGTGCCGGCGAGGGCGGCGTCACGTACCAGATGGCGACGGCCCTGCTCGGGTACACCGACTCGGCGCTGCTGGACGAGGTGGTGGACGCCTTCGCCGCGCACGACGGGGCGACGGTGTTCCAGGTGATCGACCGGGTGGTCGAGGGTGGGCACGACCCGCGCCGGTTCGTCACCGACCTGCTGGAGCGGCTGCGCGACCTGGTGATCCTCGCCACCGTGCCGGAGGCGGGGGAGAAGGGGCTGATCGACGCGCCGGCGGACCGGATCGCGGTGATGCAGGCGCAGGCGGACGCGTTCGGCGCGGCCGAGCTGAGCCGGGCGGCTGACATCGTCAACACCGGGCTGACCGAGATGCGCGGCAACGCGGCGCCGCGGCTCCAGCTGGAGCTGATCTGTGCCCGGGTGATGCTGCCGGGCGCGTACAGCGACGAGCTCTCGCTGCAGGCGCGACTGGACAAGCTGGAGCGCCGGGCGGCCGCGGGCGGTTTCGCCGCGTCGGCCGGGATGGCGCCGATGGCGGTCCCGCCGATGGCTGTCCCGATGGCGGCCGCGCCGATGGCTCCGCCCGCGGCCGTACCGGCGGGCCCGTCGGTGGAGGTGCCGGTGGAGGTGCCCGCGCCGGCGGCTACGCCCGTCGTGGCGCCCGTCGCCGCGGCGCCGGCCCCCGTGCAGGCGACCCCGCCTCCGGCCGGGCCCGCCCCGGGCGCCTGGCCGATCCCGCGCAGCTTCCCGCCCGTCGGCGGCGCACCGGCCCCTGCGGCCGCCGCGCCCGTGCCGCAACCGCAGGTCCCGCAGCCCGCGCCCACCCCGCCCCCGGTCCAGCAGGCGGCCCCGGCTCCCGGTGGCCAGCCGTCCGCTGCCGCGCAGCAGGGTGCCGCGCAGGTCCGGCAGCTGTGGCCGCAGATCCTCGAGGCGGTGAAGAACCGCCGCCGCTTCACCTGGATCCTGCTCAGCCAGAACGGTCAGGTGGCCGGGTTCGACGGCAGTACGCTCCAGGTCTCGTTCATCAACGCGGGCGCCCGGGACAGCTTCGTCGGCAGCAACAGCGACGACGTGCTGCGCCAGGCGCTGTCCGACGCGCTGGGCGTGGACTGGCGGATCGAGTGCATCGTCGACCCGTCCGGCGGAGGCGGAGGAGCTGTAGGCGGAGGAGTCGGAGGCGGCGGGGGCACGGCCCCGGCCGCGGCCGCCCCGGCCGGGGGTGGCTGGGGTGCCCCGGCCCGTCCGGCGGCCGCCGCGCCGCCGATGGCCGCTCCCGCCCCGGTGCAGCCCCAGCCGCAGGTGCAGGCGCCCGCCCCGGTCCAGTCGCTGCCCCAGCCGCCGGCGCCGGTGCAGGCCCCCGCGCCGGTGCAGGCTCCGCCGTCGGTGGCGGCGCCCCCGGCCCGTCCGGTGCAGTCGGTGGCTCCGGAGGACGACATCCCGGAGGAGGACGACCCGGACCTCAACGAGGAGGCGTTCTCCGGCCAGGAGCTGATCATCCGGGAGCTGGGCGCCACGGTGCTGGAGGAGATCCACCACCGCGGCAACTAGCCGAGGCGACCACGGCACCCCGGGCGCGGTCCCCACGGGCAGGTCCGGGCCCGTAGGCTCAGCGGTGACGAACGAAGAACGCGTGACAGCAAGGAGTGAGCCGTGTTTCCCGGTGGTGGTCAGCCCAACATGCAGCAGCTGCTCAAGCAGGCGCAGAAGATGCAGCAGGAGCTCGCGAAGGCCCAGCAGGAGCTGGCCGAGGCGAAGGTGAACGGTACGGCGGGCGGCGGCCTGGTCGAGGCCACGGTGACGGGCTCGGGTGAGCTGGTGGCGCTGAACATCGCCCCGGCCGCGGTCGATCCGGAGGACACCGAGACCCTGGCCGACCTGATCCTGGCGGCCGTCCGGGACGCCAGCCAGGCGGCCCAGAAGCTGCAGGCCGAGCGGATGGGCCCGCTCACCCAGGGCATGGGCGGCGGCATCCCGGGTCTGCCCTTCTAGGACGCGCTGCTGGGACGGCACGTCCTGGGCGTCCCTTCCAGGGCGTCCCAGAACCTCCCGTTCGGGATGTTCCTCATGTGATTTCTGTGGGAGTCGGGCGTCGGCCGGTGTGTCCGGCGCCCGATTCGTTGGATGATGGCACCGGAGCACCTCCGACCAGGGCACCACCGACCGACCGAGGGAAGGCGCGACGTTGTACGAGGGCGTGGTTCAGGACCTGATCGACGAACTGGGCAGGCTGCCCGGCGTCGGGCCCAAGAGCGCCCAGCGGATCGCCTTCCACGTGCTGCAGGCCGACCCGGTCGACGTGCGCCGCCTCGCGCACGCGCTGCTGGAGGTCAAGGACAAGGTCCGCTTCTGCGTGGTCTGCGGCAACGTCGCGGAGGCCGAGCAGTGCCGGGTCTGCCTGGACCCGCGCCGCGACCTCGCCGTCATCTGCGTGGTCGAGGAGCCCAAGGACGTCGTCGCCATCGAGCGCACCCGTGAGTTCCGCGGCCGCTACCACGTGCTGGGCGGCGCGATCAGCCCCATCGAGGGCGTCGGCCCGGACGACCTGCGCATCCGCGAGCTGCTCGCGCGCCTCGCGGACGGCACGGTCACCGAGCTGATCCTGGCCACCGACCCCAACCTGGAGGGGGAGGCGACCGCCACCTACCTGGCCCGGCTCTGCAAGCCGATGGGCCTGAAGGTGACCCGGCTGGCGAGCGGACTGCCCGTCGGCGGGGACCTGGAGTACGCGGACGAGGTCACCCTCGGCCGCGCCTTCGAAGGGAGACGACTGCTCGATGTCTGACCGGACGATCAACCAGCAGCCGCACGGCCCGCACCCCCACGCGGAGCCCGAGGCCCACGCCCCGCACACCCACGGCCACGGCTCCGAGCCGGACGACTTCGCCGTGCAGATCGCCGACTCGGTGGAGAGCTTCGTGCTCGCCGTCACCGAGGTCGCCAAGGGCGACGAACCGGGCAGCGTGGTCTCGCTGCTGCTCCTGGAGGTCTCGCAGCTGCTGCTGGCCGGCGGCCGGCTGGGCGCCATCGAGGACGTCGTCCCGGAGGACCGCTTCGAGCCCGACGCCGGGCCGGAGCCGGACGGCGAGCAGCTGCGCGAGCGCCTCGCCGAGCTGCTCGCGCCGATCGACGTCTACCACGAGGTCTTCGACCCGTACGGCCCGCCGGAGAAGCCGAACGCCTTCCGGATCTCGGACGACCTGGCGGGCGTGGTCAGCGAGCTCCAGCACGGCCTGACCCACTACCGGGAGGGCAGGGTCAGCGAGGCGCTGTGGTGGTGGCAGTTCTCGTACCTCTCCAACTGGGGCACGACCTGCACGGCGGTGCTGCGGGCGCTGCAGTCGCTGATCGCCCACGTCCGGCTGGACAGCCCGATCGGTGCGGCGGCGGACGGTGCGGACACCGACGACGACGGGCTCACCGACGAGCAGCTGGAGCAGCAGGCGGGCGACCTGATGGCGGCCGAGCTCGGTCTCGGCCGGTAGTCCGGCGCCCGGTGGTTCCCCGCGATCCGGGCCACCGGAGATCCGGAGATCGTTGTGACGAATGCCTCGGCAATCCGCCCGGAAAAGAAATCCGGCAGCGCCGCCGGGCATTCTTCGGAGGATTCTGCGGAACCGCGCCGGGTGCCCGCAGACCTGCCGGTGGCCCGCCCGAATCGCCGCCCACTTGCTGAAACCGCCGTCTCACCATGTGGAAGCCGCCGGTCAGGGCACCCCTGCTCGGTAGACTGGCGCGGACCGCACCCCCCTTTCACCCGGGGGTACGGGGGCCTGGCGCCCCCGGAAAACGACACTAGTCGAGGAGCGCACGTGGGCCTTGTCGTGCAGAAGTACGGCGGCTCATCCGTTGCGGATGCCGACGGCATCAAGCGCGTTGCCCGCCGAATCGTTGACGCCAAGAAGGCCGGCCATGAGGTCGTCGTCGTGGTGTCCGCGATGGGCGACACGACGGACGAGCTCATCGAACTCGCGGAGCAGGTGTCACCGCTCCCTGCCGGCCGTGAGTTCGACATGCTGCTGACCGCTGGAGAGCGCATCTCCATGGCGCTGCTGGCCATGGCGATCAAATCCCTGGGTCACGAGGCCCAGTCCTTCACGGGCAGCCAGGCCGGTGTCATCACCGACTCCGTCCACAACAAGGCGCGCATCATCGACGTGACGCCGGGTCGCATCCGCACCGCCCTGGACGAGGGCAACATCGCGATCGTGGCCGGCTTCCAGGGCGTGTCCCAGACCAGCAAGGACATCACCACGCTGGGTCGCGGCGGCTCGGACACCACCGCCGTCGCACTGGCCGCCGCGCTCAAGGCCGAGGTCTGCGAGATCTACACCGATGTGGACGGCGTGTTCACCGCCGACCCGCGCGTGGTGAAGAAGGCGCGCAAGATCGACTGGATCGCGTACGAGGACATGCTGGAGCTGGCCTCGTCCGGTTCCAAGGTGCTGCTCGACCGCTGTGTGGAGTACGCCCGCCGCTACAACATCCCGATTCACGTACGCTCGTCCTTCTCGGGTCTTCCCGGGACGATCGTCAGCAACGACAACCCGAACGAGCCCGAAGGGGGCGAGATGGAGCAGGCCATCATCTCCGGAGTCGCCCACGACACCTCCGAGGCCAAGGTCACGGTCGTCGGCGTGCCCGACAAGCCGGGCGAGGCAGCGCGCATCTTCCGCGCCATCGCCGACGCCGAGGTCAACATCGACATGGTGGTGCAGAACGTCTCCGCCGCGTCGACCGGCCTGACCGACATCTCCTTCACCCTGCCCAAGACCGAGGGCCAGAAGGCCATCGACGCGCTCGGCCGGGTCAAGGAGGGCATCGGCTACGAGTCGCTGCGCTACGACGACGCGATCGGCAAGATCTCGCTGGTCGGCGCGGGCATGCGCTCCAACCCGGGCGTCACCGCCACCTTCTTCGAGGCGCTGTCCGCCGCGGGCGTCAACATCGAGCTGATCTCCACCTCGGAGATCCGCATCTCGGTGGTCACCCGCGCCGACGACGTGCCGGAGGCGGTCCGCGCCGTGCACAGCGCCTTCGGCCTGGACAGCGAGAGCGACGAGGCCGTCGTCTACGGCGGCACCGGGCGATGACCCGGGAGCCGGGCAGGGGCCTCCGGGGATGACCCGGCGCCCGAACCTCGCCGTCGTCGGCGCCACCGGCGCGGTCGGCGAGGTGCTGCTCGGCCTGCTCTCGCTCCGTCAGGACGTCTGGGGCGAGGTCCGACTCGTCGCCTCCCCGCGCTCGGCCGGCCGTACGCCGGTGGTGCGCGGGGAGCCGGTCGAGGTCGTGCCGCTGACCGAGGAGGCCTTCGCGGGGATCGACGTCGCCGTGTTCGCCGCCCCCGACGCGGTCTCCGCCCAGTGGGCGCCGATCGCGGCGGCCAAGGGCATCGTGGTGGTCGACGACTCGGCCGCCTTCCGCACCGCCGGGGACGTCCCGCTGGTCGTCCCCGAGGTCAACGCGGCCGCGCTGCGGATCCGTCCGCGCGGCATCGTGGCCAGTCCGGCCGGCACCACGCTCGCGCTGGTCCCGGTGGTCGGCGCGCTGCACGCCGAGTACGGGCTGGAGCAGCTGGTGGTCGCCACCTACCAGGCCGCCAGCGGCGAGGGCCGGGCCGGCGTGGCGGCGCTGCGCGAGCAGACCGCCCTGGTGGCCGGCACCGAGGTCGGCCGGCAGACCGGCGACCTGCGCGCGGTGATCGCCGACGAGGGGCCGTTCGCCGCCCCGCTCGCCCTCAACGCCGTGCCCTGGACCGGCGGCCTGAGCGAGGGCGGCTGGTCCGCCCAGGAGCTCGGCCTGCGCGACGAGACCCGCAAGATCCTCGGTCTGCCCGCCCTGCGGGTCTCCGCGACCTGCGTGCGCGTCCCGGTGGTCCGCACCCACGCGCTGGCCGTGCACGCCCGCTTCGAGCGCGAGGTCAGCCAGGAGCACGCGCAGGACATCCTGCGCGAGACGCCCGGCGTGGTCCTCTACGACGACCCGGCGGCCGGGGAGTTCCCCACCCCGAACGACGTGGTCGGCACCGACCCGGTCTGGGCCGGGCGGGTGCGCCGGGCGCTGGACGAGCCGGACGCGCTCGACCTCTTCCTCTGCGGCGACAACCTGCGCAAGGGAGCCGCGCTCAACCTGCTGCAGATCGCCGAGCTGGTGGCCGGTGAACTGACGGTGCAGGACTCCTAGGATCCGTCATCGGTCCGGGGCGGAGGGCCCTTTGTGCCCGAGGATGTCCGGACCTGTGTCCGCTCCTCGACACAATCCGTCCGGAATCCCGGGGGAATCCCCTGGAGGCCTCTTCGGCCGATGCGGAAGAATGGGCCCCGGGCTGGGCAACCATGACAGGGGATCGAGTGTCCAACGGGCGTGGCGAACGTGATGGTGGGGGCAAGGGCGGGCATCCCGGCGAGTGCCGTGGTGACCTTCCCGTCGCGCTCCCCGTGGTCTTCGAGTAGGCCGGAAGAAGACCAGATGACGGCGGCCGCACCCGGTGCGGCGGACTCCGGTGCCGGTACCGACGCGGGTACCAGCGAGGACCTGCTCACCGCGACCTACCAGGCGCACTACCGCTCGCTGCTGCGGCTCGCCGCGCTGCTCCTGGACGACCTCTCCACCTGCGAGGACGTCGTGCAGGAGGCCTTCATCCGGGTGCACGCCGCCCGGCGCCGGGTGCGCGAGCCCGAGAAGACCCTGGCCTACCTGCGGCAGACGGTGGTCAACCTGTCGCGCTCCACGCTGCGCCGCCGGATCCTCGGCCTGCGACTGCTGCCGAAGCCCATGCCTGACATGGCCAGTGCAGAAGAAGGTGCCTACGATGCCCTGGAGCGCGACCAGCTGAAGGCCGCGCTCAAGGGTCTGCAACGCCGTCAGCGGGAGGTTCTGGTGCTGCGTTACTTCGTGGACATGACGGAGGCGCAGGTCGCCGAGACCCTGGGCATCTCGCTCGGTTCCGTGAAGGCGTACGGCTCACGCGGACTCGCCGCCCTCCGGATCCAGATGGAGGCCGGACATGGCTGACGGCGCCCGGCAGCGGCCCGAGGACGACGACGTCCCGGACCTCTCCTCCGAGGAACGGGCGCTGCGCGAGCTGATGCGGCACGCGGTGGCCGGGATCCAGCCCGGGACCGGCGCCCTGCCCCGGATCCGGCAGGCCGTACCCCGGCGGAGGGCCGCCCGGCGCGGGGCCTGGACCGGCGCGGCGGCGCTGGCACTGGCGGTCGCGATCGCCCTGCCCGTGCTGCGCGAGGGCGACCGCCTCGGACTGTCCGGCGGGCCCGGCTCCACGGAGGCCAACGGTGCGACCCTCGCCGCCCCCAGCGGCACCGCGCTCGGCGGCGGCGCCACCGGCGTCGGCACGCACACCGGCTCCGGCAGTGGGGACACCACCCCCTCGGCGGGCACCGGCACCGCCTCACCCAGCCCCGGCGCGGACGCCACCCGCCCCGGCACCGCCACCCCCACCGGAGCCACCGGCACCGCCGACGGCGGGATCCTCCCGCTGTGCACCCGGACGGACCTCGGGCAGGGCACCGCACAGATCGGCCCGGCGGACGCGCAGGGCCGGATCTACGGCTCCTTCACCGTGTACAACGTCTCCGGGCACAGCTGCCGCCTCGGCGGACCGGGCGCGGTGGCCGTCACCGGCGTCAGCGGCACCGACCGCAGCCGGGTCCGCACCGCCGACCACTCCCCGGGCGACCCGGCGGGCAACCTGCCCGCGATGGACGCCGAGCCGCCGGTGCTCGCGCCGCAGGCGGGCTACCGGGTGCCGTTCGCGTGGATCCCCGACCAGGGCTGCGGTTCCTCCGGCGGCGCCACCGGCGCGCCGACCACCGGCGCCAACCAGGCCTCGCTGACCACCCAGGCCCCCGCCGCCTCGGGCGCCGCCCCGGCCTCCGGCGCCTCGGCGGCGCCGAGCGCCAACCCGCAGGCCAGCTCGTCGCCCACGTCCGGGACGTCGTCGGCGCCGAGCCCGACCGCCACCCCGAGCGGCAACCCCACCTCCGCGCAGGCCACCGCCACCATCGCCCACACCCCGGCGCCGGGCAGCCCGGCGGCCGCGACGGCCTCGCTGCCGGTCGAGTGCGGCGGGACCCTCTACCGGGGCGGGGTGCAGCCGGCCGGCGGCTCCGCGGCCCAGCCGTCGGGGACGCCCGCGGCCGGCTGAGCGTGCGACCGCCCGGGCCGGTGCCGCGCCCGGCGGCGGACCCTGTGGTCCGGAGCGGTGTGAGGAGTGGTTACCGTGGGGGGTGTGTACCGGTTCCTCCTGACTCCGCGCTGGCTGGGCGGCACCGCCCTGGCGATGGCGGCCGTGGTGGTGTGCGTCTGGCTGGGCTCCTGGCAGCTCGGCCGGTTCGAGGACCGCGTCTCCACCCACCAGGAGACCAAGGCGTCGCTCACCGCATCGGGTGAAGCCCGGCCGATCGACGCGCTGCTCGGCCCGACCACCCCGCAGGTGACCACGGAGACCGTCGGCAAGCCCGTCACGGTGACCGGAAGCTTCGACACGGAGCACCAACTCCTCGTCCCCAATCGGGTGTTGGACGGCAAGCAGGGCTACTACGTGCTCACTCCGCTGCGCACCGCCGACGGACACGCCGTCGCCGTGGTGCGGGGCTGGGCACCCGGCGCCCCGTCCGGCGCCGCCCCCGCGGCCGAGGCGGCCCCCACCGGGCAGGTGACGGTGACCGGGCGGCTGCAGGCCAACGAGTCGGTGGGCAGCAACGGCGCGGTCGCGGGCGGCCTGCCCGCCGGGCAGCTCGGCATGATCAACCGGGCCTCGCTGCTGAACGTGCTGGCCTACGACGGCTGGTACGACGGCTGGGTGGCCGCCGACCAGGTGCCCGCCGGGCTGACCGCGGTCCCGACCGTGCAGCCGCAGGGCGGGGACGGGCTCACCCTGCGGGCGTTCCAGAACCTGGGCTACACCCTGGAGTGGTTCGTCTTCGCGGGCTTCGTGATCTTCATGTGGTTCCGCCTGCTGCGCCGGGAGGCGGAGGCGGAGCAGGACCGGGCCCTCGGGCTGGACCCGGTCCTGGACTGACCGACCCGCCGGGACTCGCCGGGACGGTTCACCGGGGCGTGCCGGGATGGCTTACCGGGACTTGCCGGGTCGGCTCACCGGGACGGCTTGCCGGTCGGCGTCGGCGTCGGCGTCGGCAGTGGCTTGGCCGGCGTCGGTACGACGGTCGGCGTCGGGGACTGGATGGGGGCCGTCGGGCTCTGCCCGCCGCCGAAGGGCGTCGCCGGGTCGTCGTCCGCCGGCTCGGACCCGCCGCGGCAGTGGCCGTGGCCGTGTCCGCCGATCTGGTCGTTCGAGTCGTAGTGGTCGATGTGGTGGTGCGTGGTGCGACCGCCCTTCGAACCGGACGAGCCCTTGGAACCGGACGAGCCCTTGGAACCGCTCGAACCGTGCGAGCCGCTCGACCCGTGCGAGCCGCCGGACCCGCCGCGCTCGGCCGCGTCCTGCTCCTCCCCGCCCGTGGCCTCCGCCGAGCCCGGCCCGTACGACGCCCGTACGACGGCCGGACCGGTGCCCAGCGCGTTCGCCTTCGTCGCCGAACCGGACGGCACGGCCGTCGGAGCCGCCGTCGGAGTGGCGGCAGCAGTCGGCAGCCCCGCCTGCGGGCTCGCCGACGGGCTCGCCGGCCGCGGCGCGACCGGCGCCGGGCAGTCCGCCTCGTCGCCGTGTGAGCCCGAGCAGCCGCTGAGCACCAGCGCCCCGGCCACCGCCGCTCCCGCGAGCGTCAGCAGACGTCTCACCCAGCTCCTCCGGTGCTCCCGCCCGGAACGCCCAGATGCCGCCGGACGAAGTCGATCTCCAGCCGCAGCTGCTTGATCCGCTCCTCCACGACCAGCGAGCCGTGCCCGGCGTCGTACCGGTACACCTCGTGCGGCTTGCCGAGCTGCTCCAGCCGCTCGACGTAGTTGTCGATCTGCCGGATCGGGCAGCGCGGGTCGTTGACCCCGGCGCTGATGTACACCGGCACCCGCACCCGCTCGACGTAGGTCAGCGGCGAGGAGGCGGTGAAGCGCTCCGGGACCTCCTCCGGGGTGCCGCCGAAGAGCGTGCGGTCCAGCGACTTGAGCGCCTCCATCTCGTCGGCGTACGCGGCGTGGTAGTCCGCGACCGGCACGGCGGCGACGCCCAGCGACCAGCTGTCGGGCTGCACGCCCAGGCCGAGCAGGGTCAGGTAGCCGCCCCAGCTGCCGCCGGTGAGCACCAGCCGCCGCGGATCGGCCAGGCCGCTGGAGACCGCCCACTCCCGGACGGCCGCGATGTCCTCCAGCTCGATCAGGCCGACCCGTTCGTGCAGCGCGTCGGTCCAGGCCTGGCCGTAGCCGGTCGAGCCGCGGTAGTTGACCCGGACCACCGCGAAGCCGTGGTCCAGCCAGGCCGCCGGGCCGGCCGCGAAGGCGTCGCTGTCGTGGTGGGTCGGGCCGCCGTGGATCTCGAACACGGTCGGGTACGGGCCCGGACCGGCCGTGCGCGGGCGCTGCACCAAGGCGTGCACCCGCCCGCCGGGCCCGTCCACCCAGACGTCCTCGACCGGGACGGAGGCGGGCGGCACCGGGCCGGGCGCCCGCAGTACGACCGCACCGGCGGTGGAGCGCACGGCGGACGGCTCGGCGGCGGAGGACCACAGGTACTCCACGGTGCCGTCCGGACGGGCGGTCGCGCCCCCGACGGTGCCGCGCGGGGTCTCCAGGCGGGTCAGCCGACCGTCCGCGAGCGTGTAGGTGAACAGCTCGCTGCGCGCCTCGTACTCGTGCTCGACCAGCAGCTCCGCCGCGCCCGGGCGCCACTGCGCGGAGACGTCGCCGGGCAGCTCGCGGCCCTGCTCGTCGCGCAGCGGGAGGGCGGTCTCGGCGCCGGTGGCCACGTCCCAGATCATCGGCTCCCAGCGGCCGGTGCGCTGGTGGGCGACCAGCAGCCGGGTGTCGCCCTCGACCGGGGCGAAGCCCAGGCAGGCGACGCCGCGCGGCTCGTCCCGGCCGGTGACCTCGTCCAGCTCGGCGACCGTCTCGACAGCGTCGGCGGTGATCCGGACCACCCGGATCGCGGAGTGCATCGCGTCGCCGTGCTCGGTGTGGTCGATCGCGAGCAGGGTGGCGTCGTGGCTGAGGTCGCCGACGCCGCCGTACTCCTCGTGCCGGTAGATCTCGACCGGCTCCGCCGCGCCCGGGCGGCGCAGGTGGAGGGTGGTGCCGTGCTCGTCGGTGGACCGGCCGACGACCACCGTGCCGTCGCGGCCGAGGGCCAGACCGGCCGAGTAGGAGGGGGCGAGGCCGGGCACGGCCTCCTCGTCCGGGCCGCCCGCGAAGGGCTGGCGGCGCCAGACGCCGAACTCGTCGCCGTCGTGGTCGTCGAACCACCAGACCCAGGCGCCGTCCGGGGACAGCTCGGCGTCGGTGGTGCCGTTCGGACGGTCGGTGACCCTGCGGTGGGTGCCGGTGGCACGGTCCCAGGCGTAGACCTCGTAGGTGCCGGTCGCGTTGGACACGTACAGCGCCCGGTCGGGGGCGTCCTCGGCCCAGTCGGGCAGTGACACCCGTGCTGCCCGGAACCGCTGCTCCCACGCCGGTACGGCGCTCTTCTCCTCGCTCATCCGACCATCCAACCCGATCGGGGGGACGGAACGGAACGGGCGGGCGGGTTCACCCCGCCCGCCCCCGCTCCTGCGGTGCTCACGTGTTGTGTTCACGGGTTGTGTCCACGTGTTGTGTTCACGAACGGCGCGGCAGCAGCCGGACCAGTCCCACCAGCACCAGTTCCAGCACCGCCAGCGCCGTCACGCTGCGGCCGAAGGCGGCGGTCGGGTCGCCGGCGCCGTAGTAGAGCAGTCCGATCAGCGCGATCCCGACCGCGCCGCCGACCTGCTGCACGGTGGCCACCACCCCGGCCGCCGCACCGGCCAGCTCGGGCTCGACGGCCGCCAGGACGACGGTGGTGACCGGGGCGATCACCAGGCCCATGCCGAGGCCGTCCACGAACAGCCCGGGCGCCAGCCACCAGACGCTCGCCTCCGCCGTGTCGTGGGCGGCCAGGGCGAGCAGACCCAGCCCGACGGCCATCAGCAGCCCGCCGACGGTGATCGTGCGGCGCTCGCCGAGGCGGGCGGTGACCAGGTGGGTGGCGTTCGAGGTGAGCAGGTAGCCGAGGCCGATCGCGGTGAACACCAGCCCGGAACCCAGCGCGTCCAGGCCGCGGCCCAGCTGCAGGTGCAGGGCCAGGACCAGGAAGAAGGAGGCCTGGCCCAGCCAGAAGGCGAGCTGGGCGAGCAGTCCGGTGCGGAAGGCGCGGCCGCGGAACAGCCGGGTGTCGACCAGCGGGGTGCCGGTCGCGGTGGTGCGGTGCTGGTGGACGGCGAAGGCGGCGAGCAGGACGCCCGCGGCGGCGAGGCAGAGCACCGTCCACAGCGGCCAGTGCAGGCCGGGGCCCTGGATCAGCGGCAGCACCAGCGCGGTCAGCGCGACGGACACCAGCAGCACGCCGACCGGGTCCAGCCCGGGCCGCTGCGGGGCGCGCGACTCCGGCAGGCAGCGGCGGACGGCGGCCAGGGCGGCCAGGCCGATCGGCAGGTTGATCAGGAAGCAGCTGCGCCAGCCGAGGCCGAGCAGGTCCGCGCGGATCAGCAACCCGCCGATCAGCTGACCGAACACCGCGCCGATGCCCATGGTCAGCCCGTACCGGGCGAAGGCCCGGGCCTGCGCGGCGCCGCTGAACGCCGTCCGCAGGATCGCCAGCACCTGCGGGCCCATCAGCGCGGCCGCCAGGCCCTGGGCGACCCGTCCGCCGACCAGCGCGGCGGCGGTGGGGGCGAGGCCGCAGCCCGCCGAGGCGAGGGTGAACAGGGCCAGGCCGAGCGCGAACACCCGGCGCCGGCCGTACCGGTCGCCGAGCCGCCCGGCGGTGACCAGCCCGACGGCGAGGGCCAGGCCGAACCCGGCCATCACCCACTGGACGACCGCCGGGCCGGCGCCCAGGTCGGCCTGGACGGAGGGGACGGCGACGTTGACGACGAAGGTGTCGAGCGCGGTCATGAAGGTGGCGGTCAGGACGACCGGCAGCAGGCCCCTGGGGGCGGGTGCCTGCTCCGCCGGGGCTGCCGCGGCTTCGGCCGGCGGCCGGGTTTCCAGGGCGGTGCTCATCTCGGGCTCTCCTCCAGGGGGTGCCGTCGTGGGGGTGCGAAGGGGGGCGGGGGCGATGGGGGCGGGGGGGCGGCGGGGGGGGGGGGGGCCCCGGGGGGGGGGGGGGGGGGGGGGGGGGCCGCCGCCGTGGGGGTGCGGCGCCCCGGGTGGTGGGGTTTCCGGGTTGCTCAGGCGCCCGGGACGCGGTCCAGGAACCCGTGCACGGTGCCGATCCGGCCCTCCGGGGTGGCCGCCAGCACGTCGAAGCCGATCACCACCGGCTCGGTGCCCGCCGGCCCGAGGTTCCAGGTGAACCGGGCGATGTCGTGGTGCGCGTCCACCGGGCCGAGGGTGAACTCCAGCCCCGGGAACTGGGCCTGGGCCGCGCCGATCAGCGCGTTGATGGCTTCCCGGCCGACGACGGCGGCCAGCGGGTCGGTGTAGCGGCCGTCCTCGGCCCACACCTCGTCGATCAGCTTGCGGCGGGCCGCCGGATCGGTCTCGTTCCAGACCGCCAGGTAGCGCTCGGCGAGCTGCTGGAGGGTGGCGGCGGTGATCTCGGTCATGGTCATCTCCCGTGTTCCGGTGGGTGGTTGGCGGTCGTTCCCGCTGCTCACAAAGGTAGGGACGGGCGGCCGGCGGCGAATCGGTCACGTATCCGTACCTGCCTACGTAGGTATTGCGCCCGGGTACCGGCGGGCGGCTCGGTAGGGTCGGGGCATGTTGTACGGGAGGGAACACGAACAGGCCGCCGTCGACGGCCTGTTGGCGCGGGCGCGGGACGGCCGCAGCGGGGTGCTGCTGCTCCGCGGCGAGGCGGGGATCGGCAAGACCGCCCTGCTGGACGACGCCGTCGCCCGCGCCGGGGCGGCGTTCCGGGTGATCCGGGCGGCGGGCGTCGAGTACGAGGCCGAACTGCCCTTCGCCGGACTGAGCCTGTTGCTGGCGCCCGGTCTGGACCGGCTGGACGTCCTGCCCGGACCGCAACGACGTGCCCTGGAGGCGGCGTTCGGGCTCGGCGAGGAGCCGACCGCCCCCGCCGACCGGCTGCTGGTCGGCCTCGCCACCCTCGGACTGCTCGCCGAACTCGCTGCCGAACAGCCGCTGTTGTGCGTGCTCGACGACGTGCAGTGGCTCGACCGGGCCTCCCTGGAGGCCCTGCTGCTGGCCGCCCGGCGCCTCCAGGCCGAAGGCGTCGCCCTGTTGCTCGCTGCCCGCACCGAGGGTGGCGCCCCGACCTCCGAGCGCCAACTCGGCCTGCCCGAAATACGGGTGACCGGCCTGGCCGAGGCCGACGCCACCCGGCTGCTGAGCGAGCGGGCCGGCCCCGACCTGCCCGCCGCCGTCCGCGACCGGCTGCTCGCCGAAGCCGCCGGCAACCCGCTCGCCCTCACCGAACTCCCCGTCGCCACCGGGCCGCAGGCGCACACCGCGGGCGGCCTCCCGCTCACCAGCCGACTGCTGATCGCCTTCCACGGCCAGGTCACCGGGCTGCCCCCGGCCACCCAGACCCTGCTGCTGGTCGCCGCCGCCGAGGAGAGCGGCGAACTCGACGTCGTGCTACCCGCCGCCGCCGGGCTCGGCATCGACGCCGAACACCTCACCCCCGCCGAGGAATCCGGCCTGGTCACGGTCACCCCCGACCGCCGGATCGCCTTCCGCCACCCGCTGCTGCGCTCCGCCATCCTCCAGCGCGCCCCGCACCACCAGCGGCTGACGGTCCACCGCACCATCGCCGGGGTTCTGCCGGAGGGCGACCGCCGCACCTGGCACCTCGCCCTCGCCGCCACCGCCCCCGACGCAGCCCTCGCCGACGCGCTGGAGCGCACCGCCGTCCGCACCGGACGGCGCGGCGGGCACGGCGGCGCGGCCGCATACGAACGCGCCGCCCGGCTCACCCCCGACCGCGACGGCGCCACCCGCCGCCTCGTCCTGGCCGCCGAAGCCGCCACCGAGGAAGGTGAGTTGGACCGGGCCGAAGCCCTCGCCGACGAGGCCGCCGCCCGCACCGACAGCGTCCTCGCCCACGCCCTGCTGGACCACGTCCGGGCCACCGCGCACTTCTGGCGCGGCTCGTACCCGACGGCCTACCGGCTGCTGCTCGACGCCGCCGCAACGACCGGTGGTGACGGCATCGAACCCAGCCACGCCGCCCGGATGCTGTTCCAGGCCTTCCACGCCGCCTGGTACGCGGGGGAGGAGTCGGTGGCCGACGTGCTCGCGCGCCTCGCCGCCCTGCCGCTGGCCGCCGACGACCCCCTCGCCCCGCTCGCCCGCTACCTGCCCACCGCCGTCCTCCCGGCCCTCGGCCGGACCGCCGCCCTGCCCGCCGCCCTGCAGAGCGCCCTGCCCACCGTCCTGCCGACCGCCCGCGAGGCCGTCGAAGCCGCCCGCCGGGCCGGCGCCGAGAGCCCCGCCGACCTGGTCCAACTCTGCGGCGCCACCCTCGTCCTCGGCCGCGACGAGGAGACCGTCGACCTCGGCGGCGAACTGGTCGCCGAGGCCCGCGCCAAGGGCAGCCTCGGGGTGATGCCCACCCTGCAGTTCTTCCTCGCCGAAGCGGAACTCTTCCACGGCCGCCACGCCGACGCCGAACTCACCGCCACCGAGGCGCTCGCCCTCGCCCAGGACACCGGCCAGCACCAGTGGGTCAGCCAACTCGGCGCACTGCTCGCCTACCTGGCCGCCCTCGACGGCCGCACCGAACGCTGCACCGAACTGGCCACCACCGCCCTCGCCACCACCGGCCCGCAGACCGCGGCCCCCGCCGCCGGCCACCCCTGGGCCCAGTGGGCACTCGCCCTGCTCGACCTCGGCCAGGGCCGCGCCGCCGGCGCCGCCGACCGCCTCCACGCCCTCACCACCGGCCCGCACCGCCACCACGTCAGCGCCACCCGGGCCGTCCCCGACCTGGTCGAGGCCGCCGTCCGCCTCGGCACCCCGGAACGCGCCGCCGAACCCTACGAACGCTTCGCCCGCTGGACCGCCGCCGCCGACCGCCCCTGGGCCGAAGCCCTACGCCTGCGCTGCCAGGCCCTGCTCGGCCCCGACGAACTCGCCGAACCCGCCTACCGCGCCGCCCTCGACCTCCACGCCACCACCCACCGCCCCTTCGAACACGCCCGCACCGCCCTCCTCTACGGCGAATGGCTCCGCCGCACCCGCCGCCGCACCGACGCCCGCCCCCACCTCACCACCGCCCTGGAAACCTTCGACCGCCTCTCCGCCCACCCCTGGTCCGCCCGCGCCCGCACCGAACTCTCCGCCACCGGCACTCCCGCCCCCCAAGCCCCCCTCACCCCCCTCCACTCCCTCACCCCTCAAGAACTCCAGATCGCCCGCCTGGCCGCCCAAGGCCTCACCAACCGCGACATCGCCGCCCAACTGTTCCTCAGCCCCCGCACCGTCGCCCACCACCTCTACAAGGCCTAC
The DNA here is from genome assembly GCF_053596495.1 of Kitasatospora sp. NPDC001683. Classification (NCBI taxonomy): domain Bacteria; kingdom Bacillati; phylum Actinomycetota; class Actinomycetes; order Kitasatosporales; family Streptomycetaceae; genus Kitasatospora; species Kitasatospora sp. NPDC001683. The sequence continues at coordinate 31,227 of NZ_JBSFGK010000049.1, read as the reverse complement.
CCCAAACTCGGCATCACCTCCCGCGCAGCCCTCCCCACCGTCCTCTGACCCGCCCCGGACGGAAAACACCGACCGGCAGACGGGCGGCCGCGGGCGCCGCGGGACGCCCCGTACCGGCTTGGCCGGGAAAATCCACAGCCCGTCCGAGCCCCCGGGGCCCGACGCAGCGGGACGCGCAGGACGCGGGCCGCGGCGGCGTTGAGGACTCGTCAACGGCCTCCTGGTCCACGTCCTCGACTGCGCGTCGAGCACCTCCCGGGCCGTGACCCGGGACCGCTCCTCGCCCGCCTCCTCGTCGCGGTAGTGCATCCCGAAGTTCACGTAGTCGAGGGTGATCCGGAAGGTGTCCCCACCCGTGGTGCATCGAGTGCGGTACGGCCCCGGCCGCCGCCTCGGTGGCGTCCGCGAGGACGGCCCCGGCCTCCGGGCTGTCGAGTGCGGGTGTCCCGACCGAGAGCGCGCGCCCAGGTACTCCAGGAACTCGTCCGCGATGAACTGCCATGTGCGCGCGTCCATCCGGTCCTTCGAGGCGGCCCGGACGTGCCGCCCGATCCGGCTCACGAAGTCCTCGCACGTCGTCGAGATCAGCGCCTCGCCCACCTGGTGACGCTCAATCCGTACGGCGCCGCTCCTCGATCAATTGCCGGGCTTCAGCCGCAGGGGGGCCAGGGAATCCAGCACGCGCCTTGTCAGGGCCTCCGGCAGCGGGCCGTACATGAGGTTCTCGCCGACTGCCTGGCCCGGCGCGCTCAGCCCGTGGGCCAGGAAGTTGGTCAGGACGGCGGTGCCGGCGAGGGCGCGATCGGCCCCGCCGTGGTCGCAGAAGCCGATGTAGCCGACGTCGACGATGGGGTAGCTGCCCGAGGCGGGCCTCGCGTAGTCGATCGTGACCGTCAGGTTGGTGCCCGTGCCCTGCACCGAGCCCCCGGCGGCCATCATGCTGGCGGAGTGGGGGGTGAGTTCCACCGCCTGGGAGCCGCCGAACTTCACCTTGGCCTTCTGGAGGGTGCCGGCGTCCGGGAGCGGCACGAAGGACATCGACCACTGGTCCCCGGCGACATAGGCGGGGAGGTCGGACGCGTTCGTGCCGGACGCGGGCCGCGACTTGTCGGGCCACGCCCGGCCCGGCTGGTAGGGGAAGTCGGCGGGCGCCGCCTTGGCGAGGTACTGGGTGAAGATGGCGGTGGACGCCGACTCGTTGCTCGGGATCCGTACGTCGATCGGCGAGTCCGGCAGGTTCCAGATCGAGTTGAGCGCCTTGATCGCCGGGTCGTTCCACTTGGTGATCTTGCCAGTGAAGATCTTGGCGAGCGTCGGGGCGTCGAACTCCAGCCCCTGCAGCCCGGGCGTGTTGTAGACCACGGCGATCGGCAGCACGGTGACCGGGATCTGGGAGGCGTAGCCGGTGGGGCAGTGGCGGCCGACGACGGCCCGCTGATCGGCCGTCATCGGCGAGTCCAGGGCGACGCCATCGGACTTGAAGGTCGCGTACTGGTCCATCACGGTGCCGCTCGCGGGGCCGTTGAAGGTGATCTCGGCGCCTGGGCACTCCTTGGCGTAATCCGCCTGCCACTGCTTGACGAGGGCCACCTGCAGCCCGTCCGCGCCGACCGCCTGCTTGCCGTCGGGGCCGCAGGCTGAGGCGGCGGTCGTCGCCGTAGCCGTCGCCGTCACTGAGGAGGACGGGCCGGGCTTCGAGCCACGGGACCCCGGCTCGTCCGGACCGTGGTCCCGCCAGGCGAGGAAGCCCAGGGTGCCCCCCGTGGCGACGACGACCGCGGACAGCACCGAGCCGATCAGCACGCCCTTGCGCCTCCGTGGGCGCGCGGCGGCGTCGGCGAGGGACGGGTGGGTGGCGGGGGCCGCCATGTACGCGGGGACGGTCGGCGGTACCGGGCCCGTCGGCGCTGCGGGCGCGGCGGGCACGACCGGCGGAGTGGCCGGGGGCGCGGCCGCGGGAGCCGGAGGAGCCACCGACGCGAGCGGCACCGCCGGGGCCGTCGGCGTCGGCGTCACCGGAGTCCTCTTCGGGGCCGGATTCGCTACCCGTGGGCCGGGTCTGCCGCGGCGGGCGGTTTCACTGCTTCGGGCAGGCGGTCGCGGTCGCCGATGACGGTTGCACCGGTAGCGGGGTGAGGGGCGTGCAGACCGGGGTGGCGAGTCCGATGAGTTCCACCAGCCCCACGCCGCCGGTCGGCGGGAGGATTTCCGACCAGTTGTTGGCCAGCCAGACGTTGCCGGACTGGTCGAGCTGCACTGCCGTGAGGTGCTGGATCGCTGCGTTGCGGAACCCCTGTGAGGGGGACAGGAACGTGCCGGTGGACGTGCCGTTCGGGCAGGCGGAGGTGTTCTCGCCGCACAGCAGCCATACGGACGGGGTGCCGAAGCCGGCGACCCACACCCGGTCGGACCCGTCCACGGCCACGGACCAGGGGCCGACCGCGATCGGCAGCTTGTGCTCACCGGCGATGGTTCCGTCGGGCCGGATCTCGGTGACGGTGTTGCTGAAGAAGTCGGGCACCCAGACGTTGTTCCTGGAATCGATGGCAAGTCCCAGGGGCCAGCTGAACGAGCTGCTCTTGACGGGGGAGAACGCGGTCGGTTTGAAGTCGGGGCCGATGACGGTGACGCTTCCCCCGAACTCGGCGTTGGCGCCGGCCACCCGTGTTTCGTAGAGCTTGGCGCCGCTGAGGCGGGCGTTGGTGACCCAGGCCCGGCCCTGGCCGTCGATCTGGACGGCGAACGGGTGGTCGAGGCCGCCGCCGCTGATCGTGATCGCCTTCGAGGGGTCACCGTGCGGGTAGACGATCACGCTGCCCTGGCCGGGGGCGCCTTTGATGCCGTAGTAGTTGGCGATCCACACGTTGCCCTTCTGGTCGACGGCGACGCCCTGCGGATGGTCGGGGCCGCCGTTCTTCCAGCCGGTGTCGGGCGACAACGGGGTTCCGGTGGCCGAGTACTTCGAGATCGCGTCGCCCCCGTAGCTGGGCACCCAGGCGGCGCCGTCATGGTCGATCGCGATGCCCCACGCCCCGCCTTTCATGCCACCGCCGCTGATGGGGCTGCCTAGGGTCGGGTGGCCGACCGGATCGAGCACGGTGACGTAGGGGCTCGAATCCCGGGTGCCGGCCTGCCAGTTGTTGCTGGCCCAGGCGTTCCCCTTGGCGTCGAACGCGATGCGCCCGGGGGCGTAGAGGCCGGTGTCGGTGTAGCGCAGCGCCAGGATCCAGGATGTGGGGGCCGCGGTGAGCGCGGGAGAGAAGACGTTCGCCGTGTGCGCCAGGGAGTAGAGCTCGGCCGGGGAGAGTGTCGGGTTGTGGACGAGGTTGAGGGCCGCCTGCACCGTGTCGATCGGAGTGGTGCCGCCGGGCGGTGTGGCGAGGCGGAGCACGTCCCCGCAGTGCGGGGCGTTCGGCGTCGCGCAGAGCGAGAGCAGGTTGGCGAGCGTGCCGAGGGTGGCTAGTGTCTCGTTGTTGGTGCCGTTGTCCTTGTTCGTGACGACTCCGCCCGGCTTGCCGGTGGCCGGATCGGCGAGGTTGAACGAGGTTGCCGCGGCGTTCTGCAGCCCGGGGCTCGGACCGGCGATGCCGCGCTGGTCGCTGAACTGGGCCAAGGCGTATGTAGCGGCGACGGTGGTGAGTTCGTTGACCGTCACCGCGTTCAGGGTCCGCTGGGGGACGCCGCCTCTGGCGCCGATGCCGACGACAGAGCGCAGCCGGAGCCCGGGCGTGTCCGGAAGCACGGCCTCGACGTACAGCACCCCGTCTGTCGGCTGGGCGTAGGAGATCTTGAAGGAGCCGGTCGCGTCGGTCGTGGCGCGGGCCAGTGCCTCGGTTCCCTCGCGGGTTCCGGCGAAGAGCGTCACCTGGGCCCCGTGTAGCGCGTTGCCCGACCCGGCGACTGTTCCCGCCAATGTGCTCGGGGTGGCGGCGGGAGCGTCTTGCGGGGCGCTGCACGAGGTCAGAACGGCGACGAGTGAGGCTGCCGCGGTGGCTGAGACAGCTGCGGTCCACCTTCGTGCACGGCGGGACGTGCCGGGTGCTGACCTGCGAGCGCGCATGATGGAGGTGGTCATCGTCGTGGGACCTTTCAAACAGAGCAGCCCGGCCGGGCTGGGCCGTGGCCTTCACCGGAGTTCGCCCGATCGGTGCCCAGGCCGCCGGACGTCAGCCGATCGGGATGTTGCTGCAGCCGCGTCGCGCCGCCGGAAGAGCGGCGGAGCGGAGCGTCATGTGCTCGTGTTCGGCTGCTTCTCGCCTGGTCCGGTTCCTGCTTGCGGCTTCCTCAGTGAGAACCAGCCGACCTTGGCGCCCAGCAGCCAGATCACGCCCAGATACAGGTCCGGGCCCACCTGGCGGATCTCATCGCGCACGCCGCGAGCGACGAGGGATGTTCTGGAGTAGTCGATGACGATGCACTCCTCGCCGTCCAGCCGACTCGGTCCCGGAGCGACCGTGGCGAGGATGGCGAGCGCGTCCAGTGAGGACAGCCGATTGCTCAGGTACCCGCCAGTGCGGTCGAAGACCTTTCCCCGCCACACGGCCAGGCGCACCAACGCGGCGATCGGTCGGGTCGCGCCCGTTCCCGCGCAGATGATGGCGGTGCCCTCCATCGGGCCGTCGGGAATGTCACCGGGCGGGCTCGTACGGAAGAGTTCCCCCAGCCGGTCCTCGTCGGCCGTAAGCAACTCGGCCTCGCTGAGCGTCACGATCATTCTCCAGGTGGTTGCCTCGCCGACTGCCTACGGCCGTAGCCCAGCCGTTCCTGCAGCAGGCCGGCGAGGTGCCCAACGCCGGGCCGTCCCGTAGGCAGGACCCGGGCGTCGGGTGGCCGTCGGCGATCCAGTTGAGTCCGCCCCGCGGGTAGGGGGCAGCCGACGTGCGATCCGGCTGCCAGCCCTAGCCATGTGTCAACCATGAGCGCTTTGAGTCCAAACCACCTCCGTTGTTGAGCCGAACAGCTGACGACCACTATGAGGAAGGTCGACCCAGCGGGTGCCCCTCAGCAGCGGCTGTGGGACGCCCGTGGCAGGCAGCCGGCTTCCTGGGCATGTACGCGACCAAGGATGCCGAGGCCGCCACCGGCACCCTGGACCGCCGTCCGGCTGCTCGCCGAGATCGCCCACTACGACATCCCCGAGCCCGCCCGCCGGCTCACCCGCACCTGCTGGAACCTCGGCGCCCGCCCCGAACGGGCGGAACTCCGCCTCCGTACCTGGGCCCACATGCGCGGCTTCCGGGGCCACTTCTCCACCAAGACCCGCAAGTACTCGACCACCCTCGGCGCTCTCCGCGACGCCCGAGCCGCCTGGCGTCGTGCCCAGACCCTCGAACATCTCCACGGCTCCGACGCCCCGGCCACCGACGACACCACGCTCGTCCTGGACCACTGGACCTTCGTCCCTCGGCCTCACCCGCGGCGAGGCTTGGCTCACTCAAGCCCTGCAACCCGCACCCGGCACGGAAGGAGAACCCACCCATGGCTGACGTGCTGTTGGCCCGGCCCGTCCTCTGCCGGGTATCCGACGCCGTACACGTCCTGAACCTGAGCCGGACGGTCATCCACGACCTGATCCGCATCAGGCTGAGGCCGTTCTGAAGGCGGCGGAGAAGACCGCCATTGAGGAGGGCGACCCCGTCTTCCACTCCGCTGCCGGGAAGGAGCCGGACCCGTCCCACGTCCGCCGGGCCTTCCGCTCAGCCATCGCCAAGGCCGAGGGAGTGAACGCCGGCGAATGGACACCCCGTGAGCTACGCCACAGCTTCGTGTCCCTGCTCTCGGACAGCGGCGTGCCCCTGGAGGAGATCTCCCGACTCGTCGGCCACTCCAGCACGGCTGTCACCGAGGAGGTCTACCGGAAGCAGATCCGCCCGGTGATCCAGACCGGGGCAACGGTCATGGACGGCCTGTTCGCCCAAGACTCTGAGGCTTAGTCACTCAGTTGGTCACGCACAACGCCAGAGGGCCTACCGGATTTCTCCGATAGGCCCTCTGGACTGGGTCGGGGTGGCGGGATTTGAACCCACGGCCTCTTCGTCCCGAACGAAGCGCGCTACCAAGCTGCGCCACACCCCGGTCTTTCTGTTTGTCGCTCCGTCTCCTTCGCGACGAGTAGAACTCTACCGGACGCTCGCCGAGACACGAAATCCGGTTTCGGGCGGGCGTCCGGTAGAGGTCAGCGGGGGGTGGGGGTGAGGGTGAGGAGGGTGGCCTCCGGGGGGCAGGCGAAGCGGACCGGGGTGTAGCGGTTGGTGCCGCAGCCGGCGGAGACGTGGAGGTAGGAGCGGTGGCCGCCGGCCTGGTGGGTGGAGAGGCCCTTGACCCGGCGGGTGTCGAGGTCGCAGTTGGTGACCAGGGCGCCGTAGTAGGGGATGCAGAGCTGGCCGCCGTGGGTGTGGCCGGCCAGGATCAGGGGATAGCGGTCGGCGGTGAAGGCGTCGAGGACGCGCAGGTAGGGCGCGTGGACGACGGCGAGGGAGAGGTCGGCGTCGGTGGAGGGGCCGCCGGCGACCTCGGTGTAGCGGTCACGGCGGATGTGCGGGTCGTCGAGGCCGGTGAACTCGAGGTCGAGGCCGTTGAGGGTGAGGCGGCCGCGGGTGTTGGTCAGGTCGAGCCAGCCGGCCGCGTCGAAGCCGTCGCGGAGCTTCTCCCAGGGGTTGTGGACGGCGCCGGTGATGCCGCGGTTGCCGGTGCCGTCGGGGTTGTTCATGCCGTGGACGCCGCTGCGCATGGCCTGGAGGTAGCGGGCCGGGTTCTTGCGGGCCGGGCCGTAGTAGTCGTTGGACCCGAAGACGTAGACGCCCGGGAAGTCCATGAGTGGGCCGAGCGCGTCGAGGGTGGCCGGGACGCCGAGCGGGTCGGAGAGGTTGTCGCCGGTGTTGACCACCAGGTCCGGGCGCAGGCCGGCCAGGCTCTGCAGCCAGCGCTGTTTCTTGCCCTGCCCGCTCACCATGTGGATGTCGGACACCTGCAGGATCCGCAGCGGCTTGGCGCCGTGGGGCAGGACGGGGACCTCGACCCGGCGGAGCCGGAAGGCACGCACCTCGTACCCGACGGAGTAGGCGAGGCAGGCGGCGCCGGCGGCGGCGACACCGAGGGGAACGGAGTACAGCGGTCGCATCAGCCCATGCTCTCAGACGGCGGATCAGCTGGTGAACGTCCGGGGGCCCGCTGCGGAACGGGCCCCGCTGCGGAAACGGGCCCCGCCGCGGACTCCTCGGATTCCCGCCGGGCGCGCAGGGCCCGCACCTTGTTGCGGTTGCCGCACCGCTCCATCGAGCACCAGCGCCGCCGCCCGGGCCGCGAGGCGTCGACGAAGAGCAGTCGGCAGTTGTGCCCCCCGCACTCCCGGATCCGGTCCGCGTACGGGCCGGTGAGCAGGGCGATGGCGTCCCGGGCGAGGGTGGAGACCAGCTGCGCCCCGTCGGCGGGCAGCGGGGCGGCCGCAGTGCCGTCCGGGGCGATCTGCGGGACGAGCGACGGGTGGGCGGCGGCCCGGTTGAGGGCGGCGTGGTCCTCCGGGGTGCCGGTCGTGCCGTGGGCGCGGGCGGCGGTCAGCCGCCAGAGGGCGTCGCGCAGGGTGCGGGCGGCGGCGAGCTGGTCGGCGGAGATCCGTACGGCTCCGGCGGGCAGCCGCAGCCGGGAGTGCGGGAGCCAGTCGGCGAGGTCGGACGGGCGGTGCAGGGCCTCGAAAACGGCGAGGTCGCCGGGGCCGCCGGTGGTGAGCAGTTCGAGGCAGAGGGCGCCGGGGTCGAACGGGAAGCTGGTGCCACCCGGAGTGTTGAGGACCAGGCCGGGCGCGGGGTCCGTGGCTCCGTCTCGATCGGTCATGTAACCAGGGTAAGTGGTTACACGACGCCCGGACGGTGCTCGGCGCTTAATGACAAGCGACGGAACGGCGCAGGTGGGAGACTCGTGGCCATGACGACGCTCAAGGCGCAGCTGCAGGAGGACCTCACGGCTGCCATCAAGGACCGGGACGAGCTGCGCTCGTCCACCATCCGGCTCACGCTGTCCGCCGTCACCAGTGAGGAGGTGGCGGGCAAGGAGAAGCGCGAGCTGTCCGACGCCGATGTGCTCAAGGTGATCACCCGCGAGGCGAAGAAGCGCCGCGAGGCGGCCGAGGCCTTCGAGCAGGGCGGCCGGGCCGACCAGGCCGCGCGGGAGCGCGCCGAGGGCGAGGTGCTGGCCTCCTACCTGCCCAAGCAGCTGTCGGACGAGGAGCTGGCCGCGATCGTGGCGGCCGCCGTGGCCGAGAGCGGGGCGAGCGGCCCGCAGGCGATGGGTGCCGTGATGAAGCTGGTGAAGCCGAAGGTCGACGGCCTGGCCGAGGGCGGCCGGGTGGCCGCCGCGGTGAAGGCCGCCCTGGCCTGAGCGGGGCGCACCAGCGCGCACGAAACGTAGACGCCGAAGGGGCGCCCTCCGGAAGATCCGGAGGGCGCCCCTTCGCCGTTCCTACTGGGGACAGCCGGGCGGCCGGGGGAGCAGGTCAGCCGTTGCCGCCGCCGTGCTTGCCGCCGTTCCCGTTCCCGCCGCCGATCATGCCCGGCGGGAGGGTGAACCCTCCTCCTATCACCCCACCGGCGCCGCCGTTGCCCGGCCCGGCCACCGGCGGCGCCGGGTTCGGGGCCGGCGGCTGCGGCTGGGTGTTGGGGTCGGCGGGCGGGGTGTTGCCCGGCGGGGGCGTGGCCGGCTGGGGGTCCGGGATGTTGGTGGTCTGGATGGGCTCCAGGGGCGAGCCCTTGAGCGCCTGGTTCATCGCCATCTGCCAGATCGGACCGGGGCCGTCGGCGCCGAACACCTCGTCGAAGTGCTTGCCGCCGATGTTGATGTTCTTCATCTTGACGCCGCCGGCCGGGCCGCCGAGCCAGACCGCGGTGGCCAGCGACGGGGTGTAGCCGTCGAACCAGGCGGCCTTCTTCTCGTCGGTGGTTCCGGTCTTGCCGGCGATCTTGCGGCCGTCGTCGAGGCCGAGCGCGGCCGCGGTGCCCTTCTCGGTCACGTTGAGCAGGACGGTGTTGAGCGAGTCCGCGGTCTGCTCGGAGAAGACCTGGTTGCACTGGGACTGCGGGACCTTGATGTCCTTGCCGTCGACCGTGGTGATCCTGTTGATCGCGATCGGGGTGCAGTACTTGCCGCGGGCGGCGAAGGTCGCGTAGACGTTCGCCATCGTCAGCGGGGAGAGCTCCAGGGTGCCGAGGACCATCGAGGGCACTTCCTGGAACTGGTCGCCCTTGGCGGACTGGGTGATGCCCAGCTTGTTCGCCATCTGCTTCATGGCGCAGAGGCCGACCTGCTGCTCCATCTCCACGAAGTAGGTGTTGACCGAGAGCGCCATGGCCTGCTTGAGCTCGTACGGACCGACCTCGCTGGCCGACTCGTTCTTCACCGTGGCCTTGGGCTTGTCGGTGTTCTTCCAGGTGCCGTTGCAGGTCGACATCTGGGGGTAGTCGATCTTGTTCTCGGACGGGAACTGCTGGGTGTTCGACATGCCCGCCTCCAGCGCCGCCGCGGCGAGGATCGGCTTGAAGGTCGAACCGGTCTGGAAGCCGTTGCCGCCGCCCATCGAGGCGTCGACGTTGAGGTTGACGACGGTCTGGTTCTTGTTCGGGTCCAGGCCGTACGGGCGGGTCTGGGCCATCGCCAGGATCTTGCCGGTGCCGGGCTCCATCATGGTCGCCGCGGCCGACACCTGGTCGGTCACGTTGACCTTCTTGGTGACGGCGTTCTGGGCGGCGGCCTGCTTGTCCGGGTCCAGCGTGGTGTAGATGTTCAGACCACCGGTGTCCCACAGCTTCTTGCGGTCGTCGGCGTTCTTGCCGAAGGCCGGGTCCTGCTTGACCACGTGGCGGACGTAGTCGCAGAAGAAGCCCATGCCGGCCTGGGCGGTGATGCAGCCGTTCTGCGGGTCCTTGTACTTCAGGCCCAGCGGGGCGGCCTTCGCCTCCTTCGCCTGGTCGGCGGTGATGTGCTTGTTCTCGAGCATCTTGTCGATGACGACGTTGCGGCGCTTGATCGTGTTGTCGGGATAGCGCACCGGGTCGTACTGCGACGGGTTCTGGACCAGGCCGGCGAGGGTGGCGGCCTCGGCGATGGTCAGGTCCTTGTTGCTCTTGCTGAAGTAGCGCTGGGACGCGGCCTCGACCCCGTAGGCCTGGTGGCCGTAGAAGGTGATGTTGAGGTAGTTGGTGAGGATCTGGTCCTTGGTCAGGTCCTCCTCCAACTTGATCGCGACCTTGAGCTCCTGGATCTTGCGGCCCAGGGTCTTGCGCTGGGCCTCCAGGACGGCGGCCTGGTCGTCGCCGGCCTTCTCCACGTTGACGTTCTTCACGTACTGCTGGGTCAGGGTGGAGGCGCCCTGGGCGGCGGTGCCGCTCTCCGCGTTCTTGCCGACGGCGCGCAGGACGCCCTTGAGGTCGACGGCGCCGTGCTCGTAGAAGCGGGCGTCCTCGATGTCGACCTGGGCGTGCCGCATGTACGGCGACATCTGGTCGGCGGTCAGCACGGTGCGGTCGCGCTCGTAGACCTTCGCGATCAGGCCGCCCTTGGCGTCGAAGATCTGGGTGGCCTGGGTGAGCGGCGGGGTCTTGAAGTCGTCGGGGATGTTCTGGAAGCTCTCCGCCGTGTCCTTGGCGGTCAGCCCCATGGCGCCGACGGCCGGCAGGGCGAGGCCTGCCAGCAGGACTCCGGAGAGCACGCTGACGCCCAGGAACTTCACGCCGTTGCCGACGTGGTCCATCGGTGATCCGCTGCTCCTGCGGCGCGGAGCTCCGGGGTTGCCTGGGGGCTGGTATGCCGGTGGGCGCTTCGGTGCCATGGGGAGAACCCTACGTCCCCGAATCCCGCACATCGGGGCAGGTGTTCGCCTACGCTTGTCACAAGCTTGCGACAGCTTCGGTGCGTCAACATCATTCACTCTTGTGAGTGGGGAGACTTGCCCGAATTGCCCGATATTGCACGGGTTTTGAGGCGGCTGAGGCCTGCCGTGTTCAAGTGAACGGTTGCACTCCGTGACGGCTTCTGTGGCGAGAGTGGAGACCTCGCGCCTGGCAAGGGCCACGACCTGCGATCACTCCAACGAGTGAGATGACAGATACCCATAGTCCGATCGGGTCATTCGAGATTGAGCCCGAAGGGGCTGTTGCAAGCTGTCCATCTTCCGTAACGTCCTCAACTGGCAACGGTGAATATGCCGTTGCCGCCGTGGGGGAGCCTCGAATCATCGGGAGAGGACGGCGCCGGCATGGGCTGGGTTGACGACTGGAGTGCGCAGGCCGCCTGCCGCACGAGTGATCCGGACGAACTGTTCGTCCAGGGGGCGGCACAGAACCGGGCGAAGGCGGTGTGCAGCGGTTGCCCCGTCCGTACGGAGTGCCTCGCGGACGCGCTGGACAACCGGGTGGAGTTCGGCGTGTGGGGCGGGATGACGGAGCGCGAGCGCCGGGCGCTGCTGCGCCGCCGCCCGACGGTCATCTCGTGGCGCAGGCTGCTGGAGACGGCCCGTACCGAGTACGAGGAGTCCCTCGCGACCGGCGTGATACTGACGGACTACGCCCAGGCGGGCTGAACCCGGGCTGAATGCCGGCGGCGGTACGCCGGCCGTGCCGGTTGCGTCGACCGTGCCGGTGGCATCGGCCTCGCCGGCCACGCGGGCCGCGTCGCCCGAGCCGGTCCCCCCGGGCCGGCGCTCACGCCGAGCCGCTGAGCCGCTCCCCGATGGCCCGCAGCCCGTCCAGGTCGTGCACGTCGCCCGGCAGCGCGGCCACCTCCACGATCGGCACGTCGGGATACACCGAGACGAAGCGGTCCCGGGTGCGCCGCTCGCGCCCCATGATCTGCATCCGCTCGGCGTGCAGCCGCAGCAACCCGGCCGCGAGCAGCTCCGCCTCGGGCGAGGAGTGCTCCGAGCCGTTCTCCTCCAGGGCCTCGGCGGCCGCCAGCGCCCGCTCCGCGGTGAGCTGCGGAGCGCCAGTGCTGTGCACCCGGTTGAGCACCAGCCCGGCCAGCGGCATCCGGTCCGCAGCGAGCCGGTCCACGAAGTACGCCGCCTCGCGCAGCGCGTCCCGCTCCGGCGCCGCCACCACCAGGAACGCCGTGCCCGGTGCCTTGAGCAACTGGTAGGTGCGGTCGGCGCGCTCGCGGAAGCCGCCGAACATCGAGTCCATCGCGCTGACGAAGGTCTGCACGTCGGTGAGCAGCTGGGCGCCGAAGATCTTGCCCAGGGTGCCGGTGAGCAGGCCCATCCCGGCGTTGAGGAACCTCATCGCGCTGCGGCCGCCGACCTTGGCCGGCGCGGTCAGGATCCGGATCACCCGGCCGTCCAGGAAGGACCCGAGCCGGTTGGGCGCGTCCAGGAAGTCCAGCGCCGAGCGGGACGGCGGGGTGTCCACCACGATCAGGTCCCACTCCTCGGCGGCGCGCAGCTGCCCGAGCTTCTCCATCGCCATGTACTCCTGCGTGCCCGCGAAGCCGGCCGACAGGGACTGGTAGAACGGGTTGTCCATGATCGCCCTGGCCCGTTCGGGCTCGGAGTGGGCCAGCACGACCTCGTCGAAGGTCCGCTTCATGTCGAGCATCATGGCCTGGAGCTCCCCGTCGCCGGTGACGCCCTTGACCACCCGGGGAGTGTTGTCCAGCTCGGTCAGGCCCATCGACTGGGCCAGCCGCCGGGCCGGGTCGATGGTCAGCACCACGACCTTGCGGCCGCGCTCGGCGGCCCGCAGGCCGATCGCCGCGGCGGTGGTGGTCTTGCCGACGCCGCCGGAGCCGCAGCAGACGATGATCCTGGTTTTCGGGTCGTCGAGCAGCGCGTCCACCGCGAGCCGACTGCCGGTGCCCCGCACGCCGTCCGACGTCGCGCCGCCGGCCGTCGTCGTACCGCCGTTCGTCGTGCCGCCGTTCGTCGGAGTCACGCCGCCCCCTGCCGCTTCAGTTCGCCCGCCAGCCGGTACAGCCCGCCGAGGTCCACGCCCTCGCCCAGCAGCGGCAGTTCGTACGTCGGGAGTCGCAGCTGCTGCAGGTCGGCGCGCTGCTCGCGCTCCAGCTCGACCCGCTCGGCGTGCTCCCTGGCCTGCTCCAGCAGCGGGTCGAGCAGCGGCTCCACCGCCGCCCGGACCGTCTCCGCCTTCCGCGAGCGGCCGCCCAGCCCGGCCTCGCCGAGGGCCAGCGCCACCTCCTCGCGGTGGTCCCCGTCCACCGCGGCTACCGCCGCCGCGTCCAGCACCGGTGGCCGGACCATGTTGACCATCACCCCGCCCACCGGGAGCTTCGCCTCGCGCAGCTCCGCGATGCCGTCGACCGTCTCCTGCACCGGCATCTCCTCCAGCAGGGTGACCAGGTGCACGGCGGTCTCCGGCGACCGCAGCACCCGCATCACGGCCTGCGCCTGGGTGTGTATCGGGCCGATCCGGGCCAGTCCGGCGACCTCGGAGTTGACGTTCAGGAACCGGGTGATCCGCCCGGTCGGCGGGGCGTCCATCACCACCGCGTCGTACCGGCGCCGCCCGTCCGGGCCCTTGCGGCGGGCCGCCTCGCAGGCCTTGCCGGTGAGCAGCACGTCCCGCACGCCGGGGGCGACGGTGGTGGCGAAGTCGACGAAGCCGACCTTCTGCAGCGCCTTGCCGGCCCGGCCGAGCTTGTAGAACATCTCCAGGTACTCGAGCAGCGCCTGCTCGGTGTCGATCGCCAGCGCGAGGACCTCGCCGGCGTGTGCCCCGCCCGCGGGCGCCTCCCCGGCCGGCAGTCCCAGCTGGGGGCGGGAGACCGAGGCGATCCGGCGCTCCTCGTACGGGAGCGCGGCGATCCCGAACAGCTCGGCGATGCCCTGCCGACCCTCGACCTCGATCAGCAGCACCCGTCCGCCGTCGGCGGCCAGGGCCAGGGCCAGCGCGGCGGCCAGCGTGGTCTTCCCGGTGCCGCCCTTGCCGCTGACCACGTGCAGCCGGACCCCCTCCCAGTCGGGGTCGCGCCGGGCCGCCTGGCCGGGAGTGCGTGCCACGCTGCGTCTCCGTCCGTCTCCATCCCTACGGGTGTCCCCTCCCGCGAGGCGCCCCTGCCGGGGGTGCCCGCGCGCGGACGGGGTGCCCCTCCATGAGGGTGCCCTCTCGCGAGGGTAACCAGGGAGCGCTCCCGATGCCCGGAGCACCTGGGGTGCCAGGGCTGAATCATGCCCCCTTTGTGCCCCACCTCACACGCCGGTCGGCGGGCGGCGGCGATCGCCGGGACGGCTCGTCTAGAGTCTGGCCATGACCAAGTGGGAATACATGACGGCACCCCTGCTCGTGCACGCCACCAAGCAGATCCTGGACAACTTCGGCGAGGACGGCTGGGAGCTCGTCCAGGTCGTGCCGGGCCCGAACCCGGAGCAGCTGGTGGCCTACTTCAAGCGGGAGAAGAACGCATGAGCCAGGTCGAGTCGAAGCTCGCGGAGCTGGGTCTGACCCTGCCGCCGGTGGCCGCCCCGGTCGCCGCGTACGTGCCGGCCGTGCAGTCCGGTGAGTTCGTGTTCACCTCCGGCCAGCTGCCGGTCGTCGGCGGCAAGCTGCCGAGCACCGGCAAGGTCGGCGCCGAGGTGTCCGCGGAGGAGGCCAAGGAGCTCGCGCGGACCTGTGCGCTGAACGCCCTGGCCGCCGTGAAGTCCGTGATCGGCGACCTGGACCGGATCGAGCGCGTCGTGAAGGTCGTCGGCTTCGTCGCCTCCGCCCCCGACTTCACCGGCCAGCCCGCCGTGATCAACGGCGCCAGCGAGCTGCTCGGCCAGGTGCTGGGCGAGGCCGGTGTGCACGCCCGCAGCGCGGTCGGCGTCGCGGTGCTGCCGCTGGACGCCCCGGTCGAGGTCGAGATCCAGGTGCGCGTCAAGAACGCTTGAGCGTGATCGCGGAGGCGGGGTTGGGCCTGTCCAACCCCGCCTCCGTGCGCTTAGCATCCGGGCATGGACCATCGAGCAACGACGCTCCCGATGCCGCCCGGCTGGCCCGCCCGGATCCGGGCGGTCGACTCCGGCCTGCTCACCCCGGCGGTGCCCAGGCCCGCCGCGACGGTCGTGCTGCTGCGCGACTGCGCCGACGGGCCGGAGGCCTACCTGCTGCGCCGGCGCACCTCGATGGCCTTCGCGGCCGGGATGTACGCCTACCCGGGCGGCGGGGTGGACCCGCGCGACGCCGAGGTCGAGCCGGGCTGGGCCGGGCCCCCGCCCGAGGAGTGGGCGCGCCGGCTCGGGGTGGACGCCCGGACGGCCCGGGCGGTGGTGTGCGCGGCCGTGCGCGAGACCTTCGAGGAGGCCGGCGTGCTGCTGGCCGGCCCCGACGCGGAGAGCGTCGCCGAGCCGCGCGACTGGTCCGCGGAGCGGGCCGCGCTGGAGGCACACGAGCTGTCCTTCGCCGAGTTCCTGCGGGACAACGGCCTGGTACTGCGCAGCGACCTGCTGGGCGGCTGGGCCCGTTGGATCACCCCGGAGTTCGAGGAGCGGCGCTACGACACCTGGTTCTTCGTCGCCGCCCTGCCCGCCGGTCAGCGCGCGGCGCTCGAGGTCGGCGAGGCCGACCGGGTCGCCTGGCTGACCCCGACCGAGGCGGTCCGGGGTTACCGGGAAGGCCGGTTCGGCATGCTGCCGCCGACCGTGACGGTGCTGCGCGAGCTGACGCCGGTCCGGACCGCCGCCGAGGCGCTGGCAGCGGCCGCCGGGCGGACGCTGGAGCCGGTGCTGGGCCGGGCCGAGGTCCGCGGCGACCGGATGACGGTCCGCTGGCCCGGGTACGACGAGCTGACCATCGACGGGGAGTTCCCGGAGGACTCCTGACCGGAGGCGCCTGACCTCGGGGTACCTGACCTCGGGGCACCTGACCTCGGGGCACCTGAGTTGGGGGTACCGCGTCGTGGACACCCGACCCGACGCCTGCCCCGCGATTCCTGACCACCACTGAAGAGATGCCGATCAGACGATCAGAAAGGACCGACGACCGATGAACCACAACGACGTGGCTCGCCGGACGGCCCCCGAGCTGCCCGCCCGCCGACTGATCCCCCGTTCCCCGGCCTGCGAGAGCCAGGTCCCGTTCGTCGAGGTCGCCCAGCGCGCCCTCGTCCGGGTCCTGCCGCTGCGGGCCCTGCATCGCGACGGCGGAGGCGGCCGGTGAACGAGCGGAGCGGGCGAACCACCGAGAGGTGCGCGTTGCGCGCAGCGCCCACCGAGCGCAGCGAGGCGGGCGCATGAGTGGACTCCTGCCTGGTGACCCCGCCGCCGTGGTCGGCGGCGAGGCCACCCCACGGGCGCTGTGCGTGCTGGCGCCGAACCCGTCGCCGATGACGCTGGACGGCACCAACACCTGGCTGCTCTCCGAGCCGGGCTCGGACCTCGCGGTGGTGATCGACCCGGGCCCGCTGCACGAGGGCCACCTGCGCCGGGTGGTCGACCTCGCCGAGGAGCGCGGCAAGCGGATCGCGCTCACCCTGCTGACCCACGGCCACGCCGACCACTCCGAGGGCGCGACCCGCTTCGCGGAGCTGACCGGCACCGAGGTGCGGGCCCTGGACCCGGCGCACCGGCTGGGCTCCGAGGGCCTGGTCGGCGGCCAGCGCCTGGACGTCGGCGGCCTCGACCTGCGGGTGGTCGCCACTCCCGGCCACACCTCGGACTCGCTGACCTTCCACCTGCCGGACGACGGCGCGGTCCTCACCGGGGACACCGTGCTCGGCCGCGGCACCACGATGGTCGCCCACCCCGACGGCCGGCTCGGCGACTACCTGGACTCGCTGCGCCGCCTCCACACGATGGCCTCCGCGCACGGCGTCCGTACGGTGCTGCCCGGCCACGGCCCGGTGCTCGCGGACGCGCTCGGCGCCGTCGACTACTACCTGGCCCACCGGGCCACCCGGCTCGCCCAGGTGGAGACCGCGGTCGAGGCGGGCTGCCGGACGGCCGCCGACGTGGTCGCCAGGGTCTACGCCGACGTGGACCGGGCGCTCTGGCCGGCCGCCGAGCTGTCGGTGCGCGCCCAGTTGGAGTACCTGGAGGAGCACGGGCTGATCCCGGACCAGGACTGAGCCGGAAACGCGGAAGGGCCCGTCCGTCCGGACGGGCCCTTCGCGGTACTGCTCTTCGCGGTACTGCTCTTCGCGGTGCTCGGAGCGTCAGCGTCGAAGCGTCAGCGCGAGCGGCGCGACAGCCGCTCGACGTCCAGCAGGACCACCGCGCGCGCCTCCAGCTTCAGCCAGCCGCGGCCGGCGAAGTCGGCCAGCGCCTTGTTGACCGTCTCGCGGGAGGCGCCGACCAGCTGGGCCAGCTCCTCCTGGGTGAGGTCATGGGCGACGTGGATGCCCTCCTCGGACTGCACGCCGAAGCGGCGGGAAAGGTCCAGCAGGGCCTTGGCGACGCGGCCGGGCACGTCGGAGAAGACCAGGTCGGACATCACGTCATTGGTCCGGCGCAGTCGGCGGGCGATGGCCCGCAGCAGCGCGATGGAGACCTCGGGGCGGGCGTGCAGCCAGGGCTGCAGGTCGCCGTGGCCGAGGCCGAGCAGCTTGACCTCGGTCAGCGCGCTGGCGGTGGCGGTGCGCGGGCCCGGGTCGAACAGCGACAGCTCGCCGATCATCTCGCTGGGGCCGAGCACGGCCAGCATGTTCTCGCGGCCGTCCGGCGAGGCGCGGTGCAGCTTCACCTTGCCCTCGGCGACGACGTACAGCCGGTCGCCCGGGTCGCCCTCGTGGAACAGCGACTCACCACGGGCGAGGGTGACCTCGGTCATGGAAGCGCGCAGCTCGCCGGCCTGTTCGTCGTCGAGTGCCGCGAAGAGTGCGGCGCGCCGCAGAACGTCGTCCACGTGCTTCCTCCTTCTCGGCCGTCCGGCGGGTGGGCCGTCCGGCGCAAGTTCCGTTCAGTGTTCTGCATCACCAAGCATGGCGCATGTCGCTCCGATCATATGAGGAGGGGGTGTGTCCGGGGGTGCGGTGCGGGGCCATTCGTACCGGCGGGTCACGGGGTGGGGCGCCCGGCGGGCGCCGGCCTATCGAACGCCGGTTCGCCGGGATCGAACAGGGAGTCGCCCACCGCCGTACGGGCGGAGAGGACGGCGTGCCCGGCCCGGTGGGCGCTGGTCAGGCCCGCCGCGCGCAGGGCGGTGAGGTGCTGGGAGACGGCGGCCGGGGACAGCCCGGTCCGGCGGGCCAGCTCGGTGGTCGAGGCCGGGGAGTCCAGCTCGGCCAGCAGCCGGGCCCGGGACCGGCCGAGGACGGCGGCCAGCGCGTCGGTGCGCGCCGCCGGGTCCGGCCGCTCCTCCCACAGCGCGGCCGTGCCGCGCGCCGGGTAGATCAGCTGCGGCGGGTCCGGCGGCAGTACCCGGGTGAGCACCCGGGGCCAGGCGAAGGCCGAGGGGAGGAGCAGCAGCCCGGCTCCGGCGGTCAGCCGGGTGACGGCGCAGTGCCGTTGCTCCAGCCGCAGCGCGGCGCCGTCCCAGCGGACCGTCCCGTGCAGTTCGTTCAGCATCCGCGCGGTGCCGTGCTCGGCGGCCTGTCGGGAGCGGTGGAAGACGTCCGCCGCCAGTAGCGCCCGGATCCGGGCCCAGTACGGGGCGAGCGCGAGTTCCCAGTACGCCTCGATCTCGGCCGCCAGCCTGGGCAGCTGGCCGGCCGGGTCGCGGTGCAGCGGTGCCAGCGCGGCGGGCAGCCGGCCGCCGGCCTCGGCGGCCAGGACGTCGAGGTCGGCCCGGACCTGCTCGGCGCCGGTCGCGGTGATCGCGGCCAGCTCCTCGGCGAGCGTGGTCGAGCAACCCGCCGGGGCGGGGTTGAGGAAGTCGGGCAGGTGGCCGTCGGGCGGGACCATCGCCGCCAGCCGGCCCCGGTCCAGCCCGGTGGCGGCCAGCCGGGCCCGCACCTGCCCGGCCCAGCGGCGGTGCAGCGCGGGCGCGGGGGAGTGGGCGAGCGCGCGCAGGCTGGTCACCACCTCCTGCATCGGGCTGACGGCGAACCGGGTCAGTGCCAAGTCCTGGGTGGAGAACTGGAGTTCCGTCCGCATCCGCGGGCCCCCTTCGGAAGATTCGGCCCCAGCTTAATCACTGGTGGCGGGCCCGGGCCGGGGCGCAGGATGCCCGCGTCCCCACCGATCCGTACGAAAGCCGGTGACCCGATATGTCCATCACCCCCGAGGCCCGCGAGCGGGCGCTGCGGCTGCGCCAGCTCGTCGCGGAGGGCCTGCTCATCCTGCCCAACGCCTGGGACGCGGGCAGCGCCGCGGTGATCGCCTCGGCCGGCGCCCGGGCGATCGCCACCACCAGCGGCGGCGTCTCCTGGTCGCTGGGCCACGGCGACGGCCAGCGGATGGACCGTGCGGCGGCGGTCGAGGCGGCCCGCCGGGTGGTCGCCGCGGTGGACCTGCCGGTCACCGTCGACGCCGAGGGCGGGTACGGGCCGCTGCCCGCCGACGTGGCCGCGACCGTCACCGAACTGGTCGGCGCCGGCGCGGCCGGGGTCAACCTGGAGGACTCGACGGCCGTCGGCGGGCCGCTGTTCCCGGTGGCCGAGCAGGCCGAGCGGCTGCGCGCGGCCCGCACCGCGGCAGCGGCGGCCGGACTGCCCGAGCTGCTGGTCAACGCCCGTACCGATGTGTTCCTGTTCGGACTGGGCGGGCTCGAGGACGTGCTGGTCCGGGCCGAGGCCTACGCCGCGGCGGGCGCCGACGGCCTGTTCGTCCCCGGGCTGCTGGACCTCGACGCCCTCACCGAACTGTGCCGGCGCTCCCCGCTGCCGGTGAACGCGATGGCCGGGGCGGGCGGGCCGACCGTCACCGAACTCGCCGCCACCGGGGTGCGGCGGATCAGCGTCGGCACCGGCCTCGCCCAGGCCGCGTACACCACGGCCCACCGGGCCGCCGTCGAGCTGCTCGGCGCCGGGACGCTGACGGAGCTCGACGGGGCGCTCGGCTTCGGGGAGTTGAACGGGCTGTACTAGCTAGTCGAACGGACTGTACTGACTTGCGTCAGTCGGTGAAGCCCAGCTCGGCGAGGCTCTGCTCGATCCGGGCGTGGTGGGCGGCCTCCCAGTCGTCCAGGGTCTCGGCGGCCTCCTTGGCCAGCTTCGCCCGGGCCGCCGCCAGGGCCCGCGCCCGTTCGGCGGCCGGCACCACCACGACGCCCTCCTCGTCGGCCACCACGATGTCGCCGGCCGCCACCAGCACGCCGCCGCAGCGCACCGGGGCGCCGTGGGTGCCCAGCTGCTTCTTCGCTCCGGGGATCGGGATGACGCCCCGGGCGACCACCGGGAAGCCCATTTCGCGCACCTCGCCGAGGTCCCGGATCAGGCCGTCGGCCACGAAGGCGGCGACGCCCCGGCGCTGCGCCACGGCGCAGACATTGCCACCGGCCAGCGCGTAGTCCAGGTCGCCGGACTCCACCACGATCACCGAGCCGGGCTCGGCCCGGTAGATCGCCGCGTGCAGCATCAGGTTGTCGCCGGGCGGGCACTGCACGGTGAAGGCCGGTCCGGCCACCCGGGGCATGCCCGTCCACAGCGGGCGCAGGCCGATGTCCATGACCTGGGCGCGGCCCAGGACGTCGGCCAGGGTGGTGGTGGGAATGTCCGCGAAGTCCTTGAAGTCCCCGTCCATGCTTCCTCTTTCCTCCGATGGTCAGACCGTCGGAAGACTAGGGCGTGGGTGGACGGGGGTTCCGGGACTCCGACGTTCCTCAGTGTTTTACATATAAATTATCCGCTAATCTTTCTCCATGGCCACAATCGCCCAGTTCCGGCAGGCACTCCGGGTCGGCCCGCCAGGGGACATCTGGCACAAGCCCGCGCTCAGCGCCGTGGTGACCCTCGGCGTCCTCGACCTCACCCTGCTCGCCCTCGGCCGGCTCGACCTCGCGCTCTACACCTCGGCCGGCGGACTCGGCGCCCTGTACGGGCACGGCCTGCCCTACCGGGCCCGGGCCCGGACCCTGGCCGGCGTGCTGCTCGGCACCGTGCTCAGCACCGCCGCCGCCCTCACCGCCGCCGCGCTGACCCGTGACCCGGTGGTGCTGGTCGTGGTGGCCGCCGTGCTCGCCGCGCTGCACAGGCTGTGCTGCGACGCCGCCCGGATCGGCCCGCCCGGCAGTCTGATCATCACCTTCACGACCGCCACCTGCGCCTTCGTTCCCCAGCACCCCGCCGATCTGCCGCCGCACCTGGCGCTCACCGTGCTCGGCGCCGCACTGGCCTGGCTGGTCGGCATGGCCCCCGCGTTGCTGCGCCCGTACGGGCCCGAGCGGATCGCCACCGCCCGCGCGCTGGAGGCCGCCGCCCGGCTGGTCCGCACCGCGCCCGGCACCCCCGACGCGGCCGCCCGGACCGCCCTGGTCGGCGCGGTCGACGCGGCCCGGCAGAGCCTCGTGCTCTCCTCCCCGGCCCGGTGGCGCGCCCTCGGCGACGCGCCCGAGCGGCTGCTCCTGCGCGCGGAGTCGGCCCTGGCCGCACCCGTCGACCCGGCCGACGACGCCGGTGCCGCCGCCGATGCCGGTGCTGTCGCTGGCGCCGATGCCGCCGGTGCTGCCGATGCCGCCGCCGAGCGGTACTCGGCCTGGGCCCGCGAGCTGCGCCGGGGCCGTCCGCTGCCGCTGCTCGACCTCACCGAGGCGGAGGCCGCCGAGCTGAGCACCCACCGCCCCGACTCCCGGCCGGCGCCGCGTCGGACGATGCGTCAGGCGCTGCGCCCCGGCTCCACGCTGCTGCCGATCGGCCTGCGGGTCGCGGTCGGCTGCGCCGCCGCCGGATGGCTCTCGCTGGCCTTCGGCGTCGGCCGACCGTACTGGGCGGTGGTCACCGCGGCCTCGGTGTTCCAGGCCAACAGCACGCTCTCCTGGCAGCGCGCGCTGCAGCGGGTGCTGGGCAACCTGATCGGCCTGGTGCTGTTCACCGCCGTGCTGCCCGTCGCGCACTCCGGCTCGGTGGCGCTGATCGCACTGGGGCTGCTGTGCCAGTTCGGCGCGGAGGCGACGATCGCCCGCAGCTACTGGCTGGCCACCGTGTTCGTCACCCCGATGGCACTGCTGATGACCGAGTTCGCGGGCCCCCAGCCCGCCCGGACCCTGGCCGCCGACCGCTGGCTGGACACCTGCGTGGGCGCGCTCACCGGCCTCGCCGCCTGCCTGCTGGTCACCAACCGCCGCACCGCCGCCCGGCTGTCCCGCGCCCTGGCCGGCGCCGAGACCGCAACCCGGGAGGCCCGGGCCGCCATCGCGGCCGTCGAGACCGTCGGGGCCGTTGCGACCTCCGGGGCCAGCGCGGCCGTCGGGGTCGTCCGGCCCACCGACTCCGAAGCCGTGGCCGCCCGCACCGGACTGGCCAGCGCCCTGCTGGAACTGCGCGAGGCCGCCGACACCGCCACCGGCGAGTGGCGCCGCCCCGCCCTCCCGCACCAGCGCGCCGCCGACACCGAGCAGCACGCCCACCAGTTGCTGGCCGCCCTGCTGGAGCGGCGCGGCGCCGGAGTGCGCACCGTCGGGCCCTAGGATCGACGGACGGCCGGTGGTCGGCCGCAGAACGGGAGCAGCGCACGTGGAGGACGTCGTCGCAGGTGTGCTGCGCCAGTGGGAGCGCGCCTACCCGGGCCTGGACACCGGCCCGATCGCCGTCCTCGGCCGGATCAACCGCTGCGCCGCGCTGCTCCAGCAGACGCCCGACCCGCTCACCCGGGCCGGCCTCACCCGCGCCGAGTTCGACATCCTCGGTGCCCTGCGCCGGGTCGACGTCGAGCTGACGCCCACCCAGCTGGCCCGCGAGAGCTTCGCCTCCGGCGCCGCCGTGACCAAGCGCCTGCGGCTGCTGGAGGAGCGCGGGCTGGTCAGCCGCCGCACCGACGACCGTGACCGCCGGGTCGCCCACCTCTCACTCACCGACGCCGGCCGAGAACTGGTCGACGGCCTGATCCAGGAACTCGTCGCCTACGACCGTGCCCTGCTCTCCGGCCTCACCCCCGACGAACAGGACCGCCTCGCCGAGGCCCTGGCCGGCCTGCTCAACACCCTCGAGGGCACCATCGGCCGCCCCCTGCGGTGAACGCGGTGCATCCGGTGAACGCCCTCCGGCCGGACCCGGTCATGTCCTCGGCCAACAGGCCCTGATCACCCGTTCTCCCCCCAGCCGGACCGCTCCCCTTTGCGCAACAGCCGCCCCGGCAGGCCCTTTTCCCTCCTTGATCGGCCCCAAGCGGTCCGCCGCTCGGCGTAGCCTTCGTGCATGGCAGAGAGCAAGGCCCGGAAGACCGCGACCAAGCCGGCCGCGGAGCACGCCGAGAAGCAGGCCGTGAAGTCGGCCGTGAAGTCGGCCGTGAAGCCTGACGTGAAGCAGGCGGCGAAGCCGGCGGTGAAGCCGAGGAAGCCGGAGTCGCACCTGGCGATGGTGCGACGGGCCCGGCGGATCAACCGCGAGCTGGCGGAGCTGTACCCGTACGCGCACCCGGAGCTGGACTTCGAGAACCCGTTCCAGCTGCTGGTCGCCACCGTGTTGTCGGCGCAGACCACCGACCTGCGGGTGAACCAGACCACCCCGGCCCTGTTCGCGAAGTACCCGACGCCCGAGGACATGGCGGCGGCGAACCCGGAGGAGCTGGAGGAGATCATCCGTCCGACCGGCTTCTTCCGGAACAAGGCGAAGTCGCTGATCGGCCTCTCCACGGCACTGCGCGACGAGTTCGGCGGCGAGGTCCCCGGCCGGCTGGCCGACCTGGTGACCCTGCCCGGGGTCGGCCGCAAGACCGCCAACGTCGTGCTCGGCAACGCCTTCGGCGTCCCCGGCATCACCGTGGACACCCACTTCGGGCGGCTGGCCCGGCGGTTCGGCTGGACCACCGAAGAGGACCCGGTGAAGGTCGAGCTGGCCGTCGCCGAGATCTTCCCGAAGTCGGAGTGGACGATGCTCTCGCACCGGGTGGTCTTCCACGGCCGCCGGATCTGCCACTCCCAGAGGCCCGCCTGCGGGGCCTGCCCGATCGCGCCGCTCTGCCCCGCTTACGGGGAGGGCGAGCTGGACCCGGAGAAGGCCCGCAAGCTGCTCAAGTACGAGATGGGCGGCCATCCCGGCCAGCGGCTGAAGCCACCGGCGGACTTCCCCGGCGAGGCGGCCGCCCGCGCCGACGCCGCCGCCCACCACGGGCAGGTCGCGGACCTGGCGGTGGACGCGTGACCGCCGGACTCATCGAGCGGAGCGGCCTGCCGGGCTGGCTGGAGCCGGTCCGGGACGCGGCCGAGCGGGTGCTGCCGGAGCAGCTGAGCCGTTTCCTGCCGCCGCGCGAGGGCGGCCGGGCGGCAGCCGTGCTGATGCTGTTCGGCGAGGGCCCGGACGGGCCGGACCTGCTGCTGATCGAGCGCGCCCGCTCGCTGCGCTCGCACGCCGGCCAGCCGTCCTTCCCGGGCGGCTCGCTGGACCCGGAGGACGGCGACCCGGACGGCCCCGGCCCGATCGCGGCGGCGCTGCGCGAGGCCTGGGAGGAGACCGGCCTGGACCCGGCCGGGGTGCAGGTCTTCGCCGCGCTGCCCCGGCTGTACATCCCGGTGAGCAGCTTCGTGGTGACCCCGGTGCTGGGCTGGTGGCGCGAGGAGTCGCCGGTGCGCCCGGTGGACCAGGGCGAGACCGGCGCGGTGTTCCGGGTCACGATCGCCGACCTGGCCGACCCGGCGAACCGGGTCCGGCTGCGGCACCCGTCCGGGCACATCGGACCGGCCTTCGCGGTCGCCGGGCGGCTGGTCTGGGGATTCACCGCCGGGGTGATCGACCGGGTGCTGCACCACAGCGGGCTGGAGCTGCCCTGGGACCCGTCCCGGATCGTCGACCTCTCGGACGACGCGCTCGCGCTCGTCCAGGGTGACCTCGAACACTCCCGTGCCCTGCCGGGCGGCGACGCCGACCGCTCGTGACGGTCCGTCGGCGCGGCAGGGGCGCGAAGCGTGGGAGGGTGTCGGAGTGAACGTCCTGGATGTGCTGCTGATCCTCGCCGCCGTCGGATTCGCCATTTCGGGCTACCGGCAGGGCTTCGTGGTGGGCGTCCTGTCACTCGTCGGCTTCCTCGGCGGCGGTCTGCTGGCCGTCCAGCTGCTGCCGCTGCTGCTCGACCACCTCAGCCCCGGCACCACGGCCTCGGTGGTGGCCGTCGTGGTGGTGATCGTCTGCGCCGCGATCGGGCAGGCGATCACCGCGCACTTCGGCTGGAAGCTGCGCGGCCACATCGACCGCCGTCCGGCCCGGCTGCTGGACGCGTCCGGCGGCGCGGTGGTCAACGTGATCTCGATGCTGCTGGTGGCCTGGCTGATCGGCTCCGCGCTGGCCGGAACGTCCCTGCCGACGGTCTCCAAGCAGGTCCGGTCCTCGGCGATCCTCGGCGGCGTCCAGGACGCGCTGCCCAGCGACGCGCCGAACTGGTTCTCCGACTTCTCCAAGGTGCTCGCCCGCAACGGCTTCCCGCAGGTCTTCAACCCCTTCGAGCACGAGCCGATCACCCAGGTCGACACCCCCGATCCGGCGCTGGCCAACAGCCCGGCGGTGGCCAAGGCCCGGCAGAGCCTGGTCAAGGTGGTCGGCACCGCGCCCTCCTGCGGCAAGACCCTGGAGGGCAGCGGCTTCGTCTTCGCCCCGCACCGGGTGATGACAAACGCCCACGTGGTCGGCGGCGTCGACGAGCCGACCGTGCAGATCGGCGGCGTCGGCCAGCTCTACGACGCCACGGTGGTCCGCTACGACTGGCAGCGCGACATCGCCGTCCTGGACGTGCCCAAACTGAACGCGCCCCCGCTGACCTTCGCGGGCGAGGCGAGGACCAACGACAGCGCGATCGTCGCGGGCTTCCCCGAGAACGGTGCCTTCAACGTCCAGCCCGCCCGCATCCGCGGCCGGATCCAGGCCAACGGCCCGGACATCTACCACCGCGGCCAGGTGGTGCGCGACGTCTACTCGGTGCGTTCGCTGGTCCGCCAAGGCAACAGCGGCGGTCCGCTGCTCACCCCGGACGGCCAGGTGTACGGCGTGGTGTTCGCCAAGTCCCTGGACAGTGCCGACACCGGGTACGTGCTGACCTCGGCCGAGGTGCGCGAGGACGCGACGGCGGGCGGCAGCGCGACCACCAGGGTGGACACCGAGGGCTGCGCGCTCTGACGGTCCGACCGTCGTCCCGCCCCGCGATCCGCCGGTGCGGGATCCGTCGATCCGTCAGTCCTCCCTGGTAGCCTCGGCCGCGCTCACCCGTTCGGCTCAACCGGGTTGCCGTCCCGGAGTGAGTCAACGGGAGGTCGTGGCAGTCCGATGATGGGTCATTCACACGCGGTGAGCGGGGCGATGCTGTACGCGGCCTCGGCCCCGTTCCTGCCTCCGCTGCTGCTGCACACCACGCTGCAGCCGGCGGACATACTGATGGGCACGGTGCTGTGCGCGGGCGCGGCGCTGCTGCCGGACCTCGACCACCACGACGGTTCGATCGCAAATTTCCTCGGACCGGTGTCCAAGGCACTCTGCCGCTTCGTGGCCTGGGCCTCCGGTGGGCACCGGCACGCCACGCACTCGCTGCTGTTCGTCGCGCTGATGGGCGGCGGCACCTGGGCCGGCGTCACCTTCCTGGGCCGCTACTTCACCCTTTCGGTGACCTTCTTCCTGCTGGCCCTGGCGATCCGCGCACTGCGGCTCTGCCCGCCGAGCAACGGCCCCGAGGCATGGATCACCGTCATCGGCCTGGCCGCGCTCGGCACCTTCGGGATGAACACCTGGATGCCCAACGCGCCCGGCTGGCTGCCGTACGCGGTCGGACTGGGCACGCTGGCGCACCTGCTGGGCGACTGCCTGACCAAGAAGGGCGCGCCGCTGCTGTGGCCGCACAAGGAGCGCTACGAGATCGTGCTGATCAAGCGCAGCGGCAACAACGTCGAGACCAAGGTGCTGGTGCCGATCATGTCGGTGGCGACCTTCGTCCTGCTCTGGTTCACCGCGCTGTCGCCGACGATCGTGAACTGACCTGCTGGCGACCGACTGGCTGACGCCTGCCGGCCCGGCGACCGACTGGCTGACGCCTGCCGGCCCGGCGACCGACTGGCTGACGCCTGCCGGCCCGGCGACCGACTGGCTGACGCCTGCCGGAGCGGCCGGCTGTAGCCCGCGGCCGGCTGTCGTCCGGTCCGCTGAAGCGGCGCGAGGCCTCAGGTCTCGCGCCGCAGTCGTGCGCCCACCCACCGGGCGCGCCGGCCCAGGATGCGCCGGATGCCCATCTGCCGTTGCGCCCCGCGCTGACGGCGGTCGAGGCTCTCGAAGCCGAGGTCATCGGCCCGGTCCGGGCGGTGTGCGGAGCGCTGGGGACTGCTGTGGCGTCGGCCGCGCGGAGCGTCGTCGCGATCGGGCATCCAGGTCATACCGGAATGGATGCCCCTGGGCCGGTGGGAGTAACCGCACGGGTTCACCGGAACTGGCCTATGCGATTGTCATATGAGCGCGACATCAAGGGAGTTGGGCCGCCAGCCCATTTCCCGATTGCCCCCCGCCGTTCCCTCCGGTCGTCAGTCCTTGTGGCGGCCGACCCAGTCCAGCAGCTCAGCGGTGAACTCCTCCGGCGCCTCCTCGTGCGGGAAGTGCCCCACCCCCGGCATCAGCCGCCAGCGGTACGGTGCCGCCACGTACTCGCCGCCGCCCAGCGCGGTGTGCGACAGCAGCACCGGGTCCGAGGCGCCCTGGACGTGCAGGGTCGGCGCGGTGATCGGCTTCTTCATCCGCCGGGCGAACTGGATGCCGTCCGGGCGCGCCATCGAGCGCAGCAACCAGCGGTACGGCTCGATCGAGCAGTGCGCGGTGCTGGGGATCTGGATCGCCTGCCGGTACGCGTGCACCGCCACCTCGTCCAGCTTGTTCGGCCCGGTCCACTCGTCCAGGTAGCGGCCGACCAGCGCGGCGTCGTCGGCGACCAGGCGGCGTTCCGGTATCCACGGCCGCTGGAAGCCCAGCACGTGGTCGAAGGCGGCCAGCTGCTTGCGGTCCGTCAGCAGCGCCCGGCGCAGGTCCCGGGGGTGCGCCGCGGAGACCACGGTGAGGCTCTGGATCACCGACGGGCGCATCACCGCCGCAACCCAGGCCAGGGTGCCGCCGGAGGCGTGCCCGACCAGGTGCGCCCGGCGCTCGCCGAGCGAGCGGATCACACCGGTGATGTCCAGGGCGAGGTTGCCCGGGTCGTAACCGCGCGGGGTGCGGTCGCTGCCGCCGATGCCCCGGAGGTCGAGCGCCACGGCGCGGTAGCCGGCCTCGGCGAGCGCCGTCAGCTGGTGGCGCCACGCCCACCAGTACTCGGGCCAGCCGTGCACCAACAACACCAGCGGGCCGGAGCCCAGCTCGGTGATGTGGAAGCGGGCGCCGTTGGCCGCGAGGTCGCGGTGCACCCAGGGGCCGGGCTGCCGGATGCTCCAGGCCTCGGCCGTACCGCCGCCGTGCCGTTCGGCACCGGGAACCGCCTGGGCGGGCTGGGCGGGTTGGACGGGCTGGGCGGGCTGGACGGGCGCCGGGCCGGGGTTCGGGCCGGGGTCCTGTTCGGACTCGTGTCCGGGGGCCAGCTCGGGGCCGGAATCGGGGCCGGAGTCCGGGCCGGAATCGGCGGACGGCTGCGCGGTCACGGGCTTCTGGTCAAGCGGCATACCGAGAGCGTGTCACATCCGGGAGCCGGACACGTGCCCGGCACTCGTTGTCGGCGGGTCCAGGGCCCCTCTCGCGGTTACGGGATGCGGCCCAGGCCCCGGTCGATCTCCTCCTGGGTGGCCGGGCGAGGCCGGGCGTTCTTCAGCACCTCGGCGGTCTTCTGGGCACCCTCGATGGCGCGGTGCGGCGGCTCGATCTTCTTGAACGTGCGGCGGGACACCACGAACAGCAGCACCCCGAGCACCCAGTAGGCGGCCGCGACGATGAGGAAGGACCAGCCGAGCGAAAGCCCCAGCGCGTGGATGCCGAAGGCCACGGCGGCGCTCAACATGGGGATGGAGAACAGGAACACCACAGCGGCGACCCCGATCGAGACCCCGCCGGTGAGACCGCGCTTGACGTCCTTGCGGATCTCGGCCTTGGCGAGCGCGATCTCGTCGTGGACCAGGGCGGACAGATCGGCGGTGGCCGCCGCGAACAGCTGCCCCACCGAACGCTCGCCCTCGTAGGGCGCCCGGCCGTTGCTGGACGGGTCTGCGGCTCCTGCGGGCATCAGCGGTTCTCCTCTGCGGCTGCTGCGGCGTGACGCCGTCGCGGTGTGCGGTTTCCCGGGCCGGTGGGGGGTCCGGAGGCGTCAGTGGTTTGTCGACAGCTCAGAATCATGCCCCTACCGGTCAGTCGGACACCACTCCGGGGCCCCGCCGGAGGGACGTGTCCTGGCTTCGGAAGGCCTGCGGGAGGCCGGTGGGAAGGCTTGCGGGAGACCCGCGGAAGCCCTGCGGGAGGCCGGTGGGAAGGCCTGCGAGAGGACTGCGAGAGGACTGCGGGAACCTCCCGGCGGGGTCTCAGCGGTCGGTTCCGGGCTCCTCGCCGAGCCCGTCGCCGGGCAGGCGTCGGGCCGGTGCGGGGGCCGGCGCCGGGTCGGCGGTCCGGGCCCGCCAGGCCGGGTCGTCCTGCTGGCGGCCGTCCTGGACGCCGTTGTCGCCGTCGCCGCCGTCGTCGCCGTCCAGGTCCCGGTCCTCCTCGTCGCACAGTGCGCGGTAGTGCCGGTTGCGCAGTTTGAGCAGCACGGTGGCGACGATCGCGCAGAGCAGCGAGCCGACCAGGACGGCCGTCTTGGAGCGGTCGGCGAGCGCCAGGTCGTGCGGGAAGGCCAGCTCGCTGATCAGCAGCGAGACGGTGAAGCCGATCCCGGCGAGCACCGAGACGGCGAACAGGTCGGCCCACTTGAGCTGCGGGTTCAGTTCGGCCCGGGTGAACCGGGCGGCCAGCCAGGTGCCGCCGAACACGCCCACCGTCTTGCCGACCAGCAGACCGATCACGACGCCGAGCGGTGTGGCCTGGGTGAACACCTCGCGCAGCGCCGGGACGGAGATCGTCACCCCGGCCGCGAACAGCGCGAACACCGGGACGGCCAGCCCGGCCGAGAGCGGGCGGACCAGGTGCTCGATGTGCTCGCCGGGGGAGTGCTTCTCGTCGCCCTCCCGGTGGCAGCGCAGCATCAGACCCATCGCGACGCCCGCCACGGTGGCGTGGACGCCGCTCTCGTGCATCAGCGCCCAGACCACGACGGCCAGCGGCACGAACAGGTACCAGCCCTTCACCCCGCGCCGGTGCAGGAACCAGAACAGCACCAGGCCGGCGAAGGCCAGGCCGAGCGCCCAGAACTTGATCCCGGAGCTGTAGAAGATCGCGATGATCAGGATCGCGATCAGATCGTCGACCACGGCCAGGGTGAGCAGGAAGGCGCGCAGCGGCGAGGGCAGGTGGCTGCCGACCACGGCCAGCACACCGAGCGCGAAGGCGATGTCGGTGGCGGTCGGGATGGCCCAGCCGCCGGGGTGGCCGCCGCTGCCGGAGTTGACCAGGGCGAACAGGATCGCGGGCATGGCGACGCCGCAGACGGCGGCGACCACTGGCAGCAGCGCGGCGCTCGGAGTGCGCAGCTCGCCCGCGACGAACTCGCGCTTGAGCTCGATGCCGGCCACGAAGAAGAAGATCGTCAGCAGGCCGTCCTTGGCCCAGACGGCCAGCGTGAGGTCGAGGTGGAGCGGGGCGGACGGGCCGATCCGGTAGTCGAGCACGCTCTCGTACGCGTGCGGCCAGACGTTCGCCCAGATCAGCGCGACCACGGCGGCGGCCAGCAGCAGCACACCGCCGACCGTCTCGGTGCGCAGGGCGTCGGTGATGAAGGTGCGCTCGGGCAGTGACAGCCGGCCGAGGAACTGCCGGCGGCGGGTCGTCGGCTCGTGGACGGGCGGCTGGTCGGTCACGCGGGACCTCCTCGGGGCTGGGAGCGGCAACGGTTGCACGGATGGTGCAGTTGCCGACCAGACTTCCCGGCGCGCCCTGTGACGCCCGCGAATCCTGCTTAAGGATCTTGATGCGTCCTTAACAGTCTAGCGGGACGTTCAGGTGACATCCGGATTGTCCTGTTAAAGGACTTAAGCCCTACGGGCCGGTTCTGCACTCCGGAGTAGCAGCGGACCCGCCGGTATCCGGCTGTGTCTTCGCGGGCCTTCGCAGGCCTTCGCGGGCCAGCTCCTGGATCGGGTGCGCCGGGTCGAGGTAGCTCCCGGTGTCCCAGCCGTTGGCGACGCAGGCGGCCAG
>NZ_JBSFGK010000048.1:0-60941 GCF_053596495.1 Kitasatospora sp. NPDC001683 | reverse complement strand
CTCGATCAAGTCGAACATCGGGCACGCGCAGGCGGCGGCCGGCGTCGCGGGCGTGATCAAGATGGTGTTGGCGATGCAGCACGGCGTGCTGCCGCAGTCCCTGCACATCGACCAGCCCTCCACCCACGTCGACTGGACGGCCGGCGCCGTCGAACTGCTCACCGAGCGCACGGACTGGCCGGCCACCGGCCACCCGCGCCGCGCGGGTGTGTCGTCCTTCGGGATCAGCGGCACCAACGCCCACGTCATCCTGGAGCTGCCCGAGTCGGCGGAGGCGGAGAACGAGGCCGCACCCGGTCTGGTGCCCTGGGTGGTGTCCGCCAAGTCGGAGGCGGCGCTGGACGCGCAGCTCGCCCGGCTCACGGACGCCGGTGAACTGCCTTCCGCAGACGTGGCGTTCACCCTGGCCGGGCGGACGGCGCTGCCGCACCGCACGGTGCTCGTGGACGGCGTGGAGCTGGCCCGAGGGGTGGCGGCCGACGGCAGGACGGCGTTCCTGTTCTCCGGTCAGGGCTCGCAACGGCTCGGGATGGGGCGGGAGTTGTACGCCCGGTTCCCGGTGTTCGCCCGGGCCTTCGACGAGGTGTGCGCGGAGCTGGATCCGGCCTTGCGCGACGTGGTGTGGGGTTCGGACGCGGAGCTGCTGAACCGGACCGCGTACGCCCAGGCCGGGTTGTTCGCGGTGGAGGTGGCGCTGTACCGCCTCGTCGAGTCGCTGGGCGTGCGGGCGGAGTTCGTGGCGGGGCACTCGATCGGCGAGGTCGCGGCTGCGTACGTCGCCGGGGTGTTCTCGCTGGCGGACGCCTGCGCACTGGTGGGCGCCCGTGGCCGGCTGATGCAGGCGCTTCCTGTGGGTGGTGCGATGCTGGCCGTGCAGGCGACGGAGGACGAAGTCCTGCCGCTGCTGGGCGAGTTCGTCTCGATAGCGGCGGTCAACGGTCCGACGTCCGTCGTGGTCTCGGGAGCCGAGGACGCGGTCTCGGTGATCGAGGCGCACTTCGCCGGCCGCCGGACGACGCGGCTGCGGGTGTCCCATGCCTTCCACTCGCCGTTGATGGACCCGATGCTGGCGGACTTCCGTTCGGTTCTTGACGGGCTGACGTACCACGCGCCGTCGATCCCGTTGGTCTCCAACCTGACCGGTGCCCTGGACGGGGACTTCACGACCCCCGACTACTGGGTGCGCCACGTCCGCGAGGCCGTCCGCTTCGCCGACGGCGTCCGCACCCTCCACGAGGCCGGCGTCCGCCGCTACCTCGAACTCGGCCCCGACACCGTCCTCGCCGCCCTCACCGCGAGCGTGCTGCCCGAGGACGCCGACACCGTGGCCACCCCGGCGCTCCGCAAGGACCGCCCCGAGGAGGCGAGCCTCCTCCAGGCCCTCGCGGGCCTCCACGTCCACGGCGCGAAGGTCGACTGGCGGGCCCTGCTCGCCGGCGCCGGCCGGCACCTCGCCGCACTGCCGACCTACCCGTTCGAGCACCGGGACTACTGGCCGAGCGGCCTGCCCGCCGGCCGCGGCGCCGAGTCCGCCGGGCTCAGGAACGCCGAACACCCGCTGCTCACCGGC
This sequence comes from Kitasatospora sp. NPDC001683, assembly GCF_053596495.1. Lineage (NCBI taxonomy): Bacteria > Bacillati > Actinomycetota > Actinomycetes > Kitasatosporales > Streptomycetaceae > Kitasatospora > Kitasatospora sp. NPDC001683. The sequence goes on along the minus strand of NZ_JBSFGK010000048.1, from coordinate 59,371 downwards.
TCGCTGGAGCTGGCCGACAGTGGTGGCCTCCTGTTCACCGGCCGCCTGTCGGCGCGATCCCACCCGTGGGCGGCGGATCACGTCGTCCTGGGCTCGGTCGTGGTGCCGGGTACGGCGCTGGTCGAGCTGGCGGTGCGCGCGGGAGACGAGGTCGGCTGCGACGTCGTCGAGGAGCTGACGCTGGCCGCGCCGCTGGTCCTCCCGGGGACGGGCACCGTCCAGCTCCAGGTCGCCGTCGGCACGCCGGACGACGCGGGCCGCCGGCCCGTGAGCGTGCACTCCCGGACCGGCGCGGGCGGCCTGCACCCGTGGACGCTGCACGCCAGCGGCGTGCTCGGCACCGGCGCGGCGCCGACGGCCTTCGACGCCTCGGCGTGGCCGCCGGCCGACGCCGAGCAGGTCGACCTGACCGGCCTCTACGACGGCCTGGCGGAGGCCGGGTTCGGGTACGGCCCGGCGTTCCGGGGCCTCCGCGCGGTCTGGCGGCGTGGGGACGAGCTCTTCGCCGACGTCGCCCTGCCCGAGGGCGTCGAGGGCGGCGCCTACGGTCTGCACCCGGCCCTGTTCGACGCCTGTCTGCACACGCTCGCCGTGGGCGGCAGCGTTGAGGAGAGCGGTGCCGGCGAGGGCGGCGCCGGGGTGCCGTTCGCGTGGGAGGACGTCGCGCTGCATGCCTCCGGCGCGTCCGCCCTGCGGATCCGGCTGGCGCCGTCGGCGTCCGGCGGGCTGGCGCTCGCCGCGGCCGACCCGGAGGGCCGGCCGGTCGCCTCGGTGGGCTCGCTCAGCGTCCGGCCGATCGCCGCCGAGCAGTTCGGCGCGGCCGCCCGCCCGGCGGGCCACGACGCGCTGTTCCGCCTCGACTGGGTGCCGGTGCAGGCGCCCGCCGACGCGGACGCGGCGTTCGTCGCCGTCGAGCCGACCGCGCAAGCGCTGGCCTCGCTCGCCGCGACGTCCGACGTGCCGCCGGTGGTGGTGGCCGAACTCCCCGCCGGTGGAGTCGATTCGGTGCACGCCACGGTGGCCTCCGTCCTGGAGCTGGTCCAGGCGTGGCTCGCGGAGGACGCGTTCGCGGCCTCGCGGCTGGTGTTCCTCACGCGGGGCGCGGTGTCCGGCGACGACCTCGCCGGTGCGGCGGCCTGGGGCCTCGTCCGCTCGGCGGCCTCGGAGGAGCCCGGCCGGTTCGGGCTGCTCGACCTGGCCACCGCCGGGACGGAGCTCCGGACCGCCGCGGTCACCGTCGACGAGCCGCAACTGCTGCTGCGGGACGACGAGTTGTTCGCCGCCCGGCTCGTGCGCGAGGAGCTCGCGGCCGAGGCTCCGAGCTGGCCCACCGAGGGCGCGGTGCTGATCACCGGCGGTACCGGCGGCCTGGGCCGGCTGGTGGCCCGGCACCTCGCCGCCGAGCACGGCGTGCGCAGCCTGCTGCTGGTCAGCCGCAGCGGCGCCGCCGCCGACGGCGTGGCCGAGCTGGTCGCCGAACTGGCCGACCTCGGCGCCGAGACGGCCGTCGAAGCCTGCGACGTCGCCGACGAGGCCGCCGTCACCGGGCTGTTCGCCCGCTACGACGTCCGCGCGGTGGTGCACACCGCGGGCGTCCTGGACGACGGGACGATCGGCTCGCTCACGCCCGAGCGCATCGGTGCCGTCCTGCGGCCGAAGGCGGACGCGGCGTGGAACCTCCACCGGGCAGCGGAACGCGTCGAGGCCTTCGTCCTGTTCTCCTCGGCGGCCGGCACGCTCGGCAACCCCGGCCAGGGCAACTACGCGGCGGCCAACGCCTTCCTGGACGCCCTGGCGGTCCACCGCCGCTCGCTCGGCCTCCCGGCCGTCTCCCTGGCATGGGGCCCGTGGACCGGCACCGGCGGCATGACCGGCACGCTCACCGAGGCCGAGGCCGAACGACTGGCCCGAGCCGGAATGCCGCCGCTGACGCCGGAACTGGGCCTCGCCCTGTTCGACGCGACCACGGCCGGCACGGCACCCGCCGTCCTGCCGCTGCGCCTCGACCCGGCCGCCCTGGCCCGGCGCGGCGAAGTCCCGCCGCTCCTGCGAGGCCTGGTGCGCGTGCCGGTCCGGCGCGGCTCGGCCGCGGGCGCGGACGGCGGGGCGGCCGGCGGCGCCGCGTTCGTGCGCCGGCTGTCCGAGCTGCCGGGCGCCGAACGGCGCGAGGCGCTGCTGGAGGCGGTCCGCCGCCAGGTCGCCGCGGTCCTCGGCCACACCAACGCCTCCGGGGTGGACCCGCAGCGGGCCTTCCAGGACCTCGGCCTCGACTCCCTCACGGCGGTCGAACTGCGCAACCGGCTGGGCGCGCTGGTGGCCCTGCGGCTACCGGCCACCCTGGTCTTCGACCACCCGACGGTGACGGAACTGGCCGACCACCTCTTCGACCGCCTGGGCCTCCAGCCCGCGCCGACGGAGGGCCCGGCCGCGCTGCTGGCCGAACTCGACCGGCTGGAGCGGGCGTTCGGCACGGCGGAGGTAAGCGTCTCGGACGACGACCTGTTCGCCCAGGTCGCCGCCCGCCTGGAGGTCCTGCGCACCAAGTGGCTCGCCTCCAGGGCCGCCGGCTCCGAGGCCGAGGCCTTCGACTTCGCGTCGGCGTCGGACGACGAGATGTTCGACCTCCTGGACAACGAGCTGGGGCTGTCCGACTGATCCGCCCGTCCCGCGACGCTGCGCGCTTGTATGCCCAGGTGCTCACCGTCACCGTCCGCGGGGCCGACCGTCGACGGCGTCGTTGCGACGAACACGGCGAGGCCCTGGACGCGGCCGGCCGCCACGGGTTCGAGGTGATCGGCCCGCTGCGCGTCTGACAGCAGGTCCGATCCGTCGACGACGAACCACCGGAACGTCCGTCCGTCCTTCCGGACAGAGGTTCTGGTCTCTTGACTAGCCGCCGCGGCCGCACAGTTGGCGGTGGCGTGGGCGGTTGGCGCCGCGCCGTGGGGCCGGGGAGGCTACGGATGGGGACGACGATGCTCGGGGACCTGATCGACGAGGCCGTGCTGATACTCGAGAGCGCCGTGCAGGCCGGCGCACGGCGGGAGGTGGAGGAACTGGCCGCGCGCGTGCTCGGTGTGGAGCCGAGCGGGCTGGATCCGCGGCAGGAGCTCGACGCGAGAGCGGTGCGGCGCTTGCGGGACCTCGTCGGCAGGAGAGTCGACGGCGTGCCGCTCGGCCACCTGACCGGGCGCGCCGTGTTCGGTGGGCTCGACCTCCTCGTCGGGCCGGGCGTGTTCGTGCCGCGGGTGCACAGCGAGCTCGTGCTGGCGGCCGGCCTGGAGGCCCTCGTGGAGACGCAGGCGCCGACGGTGGTCGACCTGTGCGCCGGCTCGGGCGCGATCGGCCTGGCCCTTGCGCACGCCCGGCCGGACGCCCGGGTGCACGCGGTCGAGTTCGACCCGATCGCCGCGGACTTCGCCCGCCGCAACGCGGCCCGCCGCGCCGCCCTGGGGGACACTGCGATGACCGTCCACGAGGGCCCGGCGGCCCGGGCGGGCACCCTCACCGAGCTGACTGCCGAGGTCGACCTGGTGCTCGCGAACCCGCCCTTCATGCCGGACGCGGCCGACGTGCCGGACGAGTTCGGCCGCTACCAGCCCCGCCATGCCGTCTTCGGCGGCGCCGACGGCCTGCGGGTCGTGCGCCAGGTGGTGGAGGTGGCGGCCGGGATGCTGCGACCGGGTGGCGCCCTGGTGGTCGAGCACGGCCACCTGCACGGAGCGACGGTGCCGGCGCTGCTGCGGGAGTCCGGGCGTTTCGCGGGGGTGGTGTGCCGTCCCGACCAGGACGGCTGGCCCCTGTACTCGTCGGCCGTCCGCACGACCACCTGAGGACGCCGACCGCCGGGTGCCGGTCGGCTGTGAGGACGGCGCGCGCCGCCGCCCGGTCCGGCGCTCGGCGCTGGGCCCCAGTGCCGTTACGAGGGCTCCTGGGCGAGGTTGTCGGTGATGCGCTGGAGCACGGAGACCGCAGCCGCGTACTCCTCCTCGGTGATGTCGCCGAGGAACGCCGCGCGTACCCGGTCGTCCGACGCGCGGCCTTCGCCCTGCGGGAAGCGGCCGCCGCAACCACGTTGTGAGGACAGGACAGGTGCGGTGCGCAGGAAGTCGGCCATCCCGACGTCCTGCGCACCGCACCGGCCGCGGAGCTCAGCGCGGAGCGATCGGCCTGCGGAAGCCCGTGGCCGCCAGCCACGCGCCGGTGGCCGCGACGGCCGCGCCGAGCAGCAGGGCCGGCACGGCCGTTCCCGTGCCCGGGAGGCCCAGGGCGAGGGCTCGGGTCGAGTCGATGGCGTACGTCAGGGGGTTGACGTGGGCGACGGCGGCCAGCCAGTCGGGGAGGTCGGCGGTCGGGACGTAGGCGCTGGAGGCGAACATCAGGGGGAGGACGGCGATGACCGCCAGGTTCTGGATCGGCTCGGCTCGGCGCAGCCAGGCGGCCGCCGCGATGAACAGCCAGCCGAGGGCCCAGCTCATGAACAGCGTCAGCCCGATCGAGGCGGCGACCGCGCCGGCGCCGCCGCGCGGGTGGTAGCCGAGGACGAGCATGCCGAGCGCCAGGATGATCACGGCCTGGACGGCGGCGCGTACCAGCGTGGTGAGGCTGCGGGCGACGAGCAGGGAGCTCGGGGCGACGGGCAGGCAGCGCAGGCGGGCGACGATGCCGTTCTGGAGGTCCTCGACGAGGCCGACGCCGGACTGGACGGCGGACTGCACGGCGTTGTCGACGAGAACGGCGGGCAGGACGAAGTCCAGGTAGGTGACGTCCGGCGGGAAGTGCGGTGGAAGTCCCATCCGGCTGAAGACCTGGGAGAGCACCACGAGCGTGATGACGGGCTGGAGCAGGCCGAAGAGCAGCACCGCCGGATCGGTCACGAGCGCGCGCAGCGACCGGCCGGTGAGGATGCGGATCTGGGTGAGCCGTGAACTGCCGCGCCAGGCGGGCGCGCTGGCCGTCGTGGCGCGGGGCGGTCGGCCGGTGTCGAGCGTGGTGGTCACCGCTGGGCTCCTTCCGGGCTGTCGAGGTTGTCGGAGCGGTGGGCCAGGGCGAGGTAGACGTCGTCCAGGCCGGGTTCGCCGAACGTGAGCTCGGCGGCCTCGACCCCGACCCCGTCCAGCGCCCGGACGACCGCGGCGATGTCGCGGGTGGCCTCGATCGGGACGACCAGTGCGGCGCCCTCGCGCCCGGCGACCGGGGCGAGCCCGGCACGGCGCAGCGCGTCGGCGGCGTGCTCGAGGTCGTTCCCGGTCTCGCTCCCGCCGGGCCCGTCGAGGACGACGGTGACGGTGCGCCTGCCCACTCGGGACTTGAGCTCGGCCGGAGTGCCGTGGGCGACGACGCTGCCGCCGGAGAGCACGGTGATGGCATCGGCGAGCCGGTCCGCCTCGTCGAGGTACTGGGTGGTGAGCAGCACGGTGGTGCCCTCGGCGACGAGGCCCTCGACGATCTCCCAGAGACCGAGCCGGCTCACCGGGTCGAGCCCGGTGGTGGGTTCGTCGAGGAACACCACCTCGGGCCGGCCGACCAGGCTCGCGGCCAGGTCGAGGCGCCGGCGCAGGCCGCCGGAGTAGCCGCGGGCCGGCCGGTCGGCGACGTGCCCGAGGTCGAAGAGGTCGAGGAGTTCGTCGGCGCGGGTGCGGGCGGCGCGGCGCCCGGCGCCCAGCAGGCCGGCGAGCAGGAGGAGGTTGTCGCGGCCGCTGAGCCGTCCGTCAACGGTGGCGTACTGGCCGGTGAGGCCGATCCGGCGGCGGACCTCGGCGGGGCGGCGGCGGACGTCGAACCCGGCCACGCTGGCCCGGCCGGTGGTGGGCGCGAGGGCGGTGGTGAGGACGCCGACGAGGGTGGTCTTGCCGGCGCCGTTGTGGCCGAGCAGGGCGAGGACGCTGCCGCGCGGGACGGCGAGGCTGACCGAGTCGAGCGCGCGGACGTCGCCGAAGGTCATGCCGACGTCGACCGCCTCGATCACGAGGTCGTCGGCGGCCGCGGTGGGCGGGGGCGGTGCGGTGCGGGCGGGCATGGTCGGGTCTCCGTAGGGTAATCGGCAGGGCGCGCGGGGCTTTCGGAGCACGGGGTCAGTCGACGGAGCCAGTCCACGGAGTAGGTCCCGGAGTGGCTCCACGGCGTCAGTCCACGGCGTCCATCAGGCGGAAGAGTTCCTCGTCGGTGGCCTCGTCGAGGTCGGGCCCGGGAGCCGGGCGGGCCGGGCCGGCGGTTGCGGCGCAGCGCCGGGCGAGGTCGCGCAGCCGGGTGGCGGTGGCCGGGTCGAGTGCGGTGCCGGCGGCGAGCAGCGCGGCGAGGCGGTCGACCAGGTCGGCGGCGGTGGGTTCGGGAGCGGCGCCCGGGGCGGGCCGGTCTCGGAGGGCACCGATGGCGCGGACGACGGAGACCGGCGAGGGGTGGTCGAAGACGAGTGTTGCCGGGACGGGCGTGCCGGTGGCGGTGGCGATGCGTTCGCGCAGCTCGATCGCGTTGACGGAGTTGACGCCGAGTTCGGAGAACGCGTGGGCGGCCTCGAGGTCGTCGGGGCCGAGCCCGAGCACGGCGGCGGTCTCGGCGAGGACGAGCTTGAGGAGCAGGGCGTCGCGTTCCTCGGGGCTCGCCGTGGCGAGCCGGCCGTCGAGCGGCGGTGCGGCGGCGACAACGGCCGCGGTCGGCGGTGTCGGCGGTGTCGGCGCGGCGGGCGCGAGCCAGTACGTCTGCCGCTGGAACGCGTACGTCGGCAGCGGCACGGGCCGGGCGCCCGGCAGGACGGCGTCCCAGTCCACCGGTACGCCGTGCAGGTGGAGACGTCCGACGGCGGCGAGCAGGGCGCGCGTCTCGTCCGCCTGGTCGGCAGAGCCGGTCGCGGTGACGGCGGCCGGCGCGCCGGCGTCCGCGTCGGCCAGGCACTCGCCGAGCATGGGGGCGAGCGCGGCGGCGGGACCGAGTTCGAGGTAGGCGTCGACGTGCTCGGCCCCCAACCGCGAGACGGCGTCCCGGAAGCGGACCGGCTCCCGGGCCTGCCGCACCCAGTGGCCGGGATCGCGGGCCTCCTCGGCGGTCAGCGGTCGGCCGGTGACGCCGGAGATCAGCGCAACAGCGGGTGCGGCGAAGGACAACCCCTCCAGCACGTCACGGAATTCCGCCAGCATCGGCTCCAGCAGCGGCGAGTGGAAGGCGTGCGAGACGCGCAGCCGGGCCGTCCGCCGGTCGGCGAAGTGGGTCCCGACCGCCGCCACCGCCTCCTCGGTGCCCGAGACGACGACGGACGAGGGGCCGTTGACGGCCGCCAGTGAGACGAACTCGCCCAGCAGCGGGAGGACTTCGTCCTCCGATGCCCGGACTGCGAGCATCGCGCCACCGGCCGGGAGGGCCTGCATGAGTCGGCCCCGGGCGGCGATCAGGGTGCACGCGTCCGGCAGGGACAGCACCCCGGCGACGTGCGCGGCGGCGATCTCGCCGACCGAGTGCCCGGCCAGCAGGTCGGGGCGCACGCCCCAGGACTCCAACAGCCGGTGGAGGGCGACCTCGTGGGCGAACAGTGCGGGCTGGGCGAACTCCGTTCGATCGAGGAGGTCTGCCGAGTCCTCCCACAGCACGGAACGCAGCGGCCGCTGCAGCAGCGGGTCCAGGAAGCCGCACACCTCGTCCAGGGCCGCTGTGAACTCGGGGAAGGCGGCGGCGAGTTCGCGCCCCATGCCGGGGCGCTGGCTGCCCTGCCCGGCGAAGACGAAGGCGAGCCGCCCGCCGCCGTCACGCCGCCCGGTCACCGGGGCGACCGGCGACGGTTCCCCGGCGGCGAAGTGCCTTAGCGCGTCGACGAGTTCGCTGCGTTCGGCGCCGGCCAGCACGGCGCGGTGGCCGTGGACGGCCCGGGTGCCGACGAGCGCGACGGCGACGTCAGGCAGGGCGTACGAGGGGTGGGCGGCGAGGTGCTCGGCCAGCCGCCCGGCCTGGGCCCGCAGGGCCGGCTCACTGCGGGCGGACAGCAGCAGCGGCACCGGACGGTCAGCGGCGCACGGCGCCGCCGGGCGTGCTGCCGCCACCGGCGCCTCCTCCAGCACCACGTGCGCGTTCGTCCCGCTGATCCCGAACGACGACACCCCGGCCCGCCGCACTCGCCCCTGCTCCCGGGACCACGGCTGCGCCTGCGTCAGCAGCCGCACGGCGCCCGAGGACCAGTCGACCCGACCGGTCGGCCGGGTGACGTGCAGGGTCCGCGGCAGCACGCCGTGCCGCATCGCCTGCACCGTCTTGATCACCCCGGCCACCCCGGCGGCCGCCTGGGCGTGCCCGATGTTCGACTTGACGGACCCGAGCCACAGCGGCCGGTCCGCCGGGCGCGCGCCGCCGTGGACGGCGAGGAGCGCCTGCGCCTCGATCGGGTCGCCGAGCGAGGTTCCGGTGCCGTGCGCCTCGACGGCGTCGATGTCGCCGGGCGCGAGCCCCGCGTCGGCGAGGGCGCGACGGATGACGCGCTGCTGGGCGGGGCCGTTGGGCGCGGTGATGCCGTTCGAGGCGCCGTCCTGGTTGACGGCCGAGCCGCGGACGAGGGCGAGCACCGGGTGCCCGTTGCGCCGCGCGTCGCTCAGCCGCTCCAGCACGAGCAGGCCGGCGCCCTCCGCCCACGCCGCGCCGTCGGCGTCGTCCGAGAAGGACTTGCAGCGACCGTCGGCCGCGAGGCCGCGCAACCGGGAGAACTCGACGAACGACGTCGGCGTGGCCATCACCGCGACGCCGCCGGCCAGCGCGAGCGAGGACTCGCCCGAGCGCAGCGAGCGGCACGCGAGGTGCAGGGCGACGAGCGAGGAGGAGCACGCGGTGTCGACGGCGAGCGCCGGGCCCTCAAGGCCGAAGCAGTACGAGATCCGCCCGGCCAGCGCGCTGCCAGCGGTGCCGATCCCGAGCAGGCCCTCCAACTCCGCCGGGGCGCCGACGCCGTAGTCGTGGTACATCGCCCCGGTGAAGACGCCGGTGCGGCTGCCGCGCAGCCCGGTCGGGTCGATCCCGGCGTGTTCCAGCGCCTCCCAGGCGGTCTCCAGGAGCAGCCGCTGCTGAGGGTCGGCGGCCAGGGCCTCGCGCGGGGAGAAGCCGAAGAAGGCGGCGTCGAACCGGCCCGCGCCGTCCAGGAACCCGCCCCGGCGGACGTAGGAGGTGCCGGGGTGCTCGGGATCGTCGTCGAAGAGGCCGTCGAGGTCCCAGCCGCGGTCGGCGGGGAACGCGGAGTCGGTGTGGGTGCCGTCGGCGACGAGCGCCCAGAGGTCGTCGGGGGAGGAGACGCCGCCCGGCAGTCGGCAGGCCATGCCGACGATGGCGATCGGTTCGTCGGAGGAGGCGTCGTGTGGGTCCTCCTCCCGGTCCGGCACCGCGCCCGACAACAATGCCGCGACGGCCGCGGGAGTCGGGTGGTCGAAGCCGAGGCTCACCGGCAGCGCACGGCCGGTCGCCTCCGCCAGCAGGTTGCGCAGCCGGATGGTGCGCACCGAGTCCAGCCCGTACGCGCGGAACGCCGTGCCGACGCCGATCGGCTCGTCCGCCGGGCCGCGTTCCATGACCTCGGCCGCGCACGAGCGCACGAGGTCCAGCGCGTCGCGGTAGTCCATGGCGTGGGAAGCCTGAACGACCGCTGTCCCGGCCACCAGCTCCTCCAGCGACCGCCGGTGCAGCTTCCCGGCCGGGGTGCGCGGGAGGTCGTCGACGGTCACCAGCTCCAGCGGCACCTTGTACTCGGCGACCTCGCGCTCCCGCAGGAAAGCGGTCACCGCCCGCAGGTCGATCGCCGGGTCCTTGGCGCGTGTCAGCACCAGGCACGGGATCTCGCCGAGCCGGGCGTCCGCCCGTCCGACGACGGCGAGCGGGCCGATGCCCGGCATCGCCGCCAGCAGCTCCTGGACCTCCGTCGCATCGAACTTCCGCCCGCCCACGTTGATCAGCTCGGCCGCGCGCCCGTGGAAGCGCAGCAGGCCGTCCGCCCCGAGGCTCGCCCGGTCGCCCGTGCGCAGCCAGCCGTCCGGCGTGACGGCCGCGGCGGTGAGGTCGGGCTCGCGGTAGTAGCCGCGGAACATGCTCGGACTGCGGTACTGGAGGTCGCCCGGCTCGCCCGGCGGCAGTTCGCGCCCGTCCTCGCCGACGACCCGCACGCGGGCCCCGCTGGTCGGTCGGCCCACGCTGCGCACGGCGGCGCCGGCCGGATCGGTGGTGGAGGTCCGGGTGCCGGTGCCCAGTTCGGACATGCCCCAGACGACGACGAGTTCGCCGCCGAGCACCGCCCGGACGTCGGCCGCCAGGGCGGCGGGGATCGCCGCCCCGGCGGTGCGCACCTCGCATGGCCGGAAGCCGGCCGGCTGCCCGCTCCGGGCCAGGGTGGCGACCACGTCGTGGAGTTGGGCCGGGACGGCGAAGACGGCGCTCGGGGCGGTGGCGCGGGCGAGGGCGAGGAAGCGCTCCGGGTCCCAGCCGTCCAGGAGCACCTGGCGGCAGGCCCGGAACAGGGCGGTGTGCAGCGACTGCAGGCCGAACAGGTGGGTGAGCGGGCAGGCCGTCAGGATCGCCTCCGCGAAGGCCGGACCGCCCTCGTCGGCGACGGACGCCGTGTTGGAGAGCAGCCCGTCGTGGCTGTGCAGGCAGATCTTGGGCCGGGCCGAGGTGGTGCCGGAGGACGGGACGAGGACCAGCGGGTCCTCGGGCCGGACGTCCACGGGGTGCGGGGCGTGACCCGCCCACTCGGCGATGAGGCGCTCCAGCGCGTGCACGCCCCCCACGGTCGGTGCCTCGTCCCCGGCGACCAGTACCGCCCGGAGGGACGGCACGGTCATCAGGAGCTCGGCCGCCGTGGCCGCCGCCTCCGCCGGGAGGAGCACGGCGACCGGGTCCACCCGGGCCAGCAGTGCGCGTACGTCCGCGGCGCCGTGCCCGGCGTGGACGGGCAGCAGGACGGCGCCCGCGGTGGCGACGGCGACGTGTGCCGTCTGGTACTCCCGGCAGTTGGGGAGCTGGACGGCGACGACGTCCCCGGGCGCGACGCCGAGCTCCTGGAGGACCCGGGCCAGGGCGGCGGCGTCGTCCGCCCACTGGCGCCAGGTCACCTCCCGGTCACCGTCGACCAGGGCGACGGCGTCGGGCGCCCGGCGGACCGCGGCCGCGAACACGGCGGGCAGCGTGTGGCCGCCGAGTGCCCCGCCGGCAGCCGGATCGATCGCGTAGTCATCGCTGTGGACGGACACCTTCGCTCCTGACGGGGTCGCTGGCCGGCCGCACCGGCCGTTCTCAGCCTGGGTTTCGGGAGGGACCGCGCCCTCCGGGGCGTCGTGCTCCGGGCCTTCCTCGCCGAAGCTCGTCGGACCGGCGCGCGGCTCCGGGCGCCGGGCCGAAGCGCGGCGCCAGGCGCCCGGCCTGGCGCGCCCGGAAGATCCGGAAAGCGGACCCTCAGCTCGGGACGGCGGCCGGGAACGAGCCGGACGGACGGCGCCGACGCGTGGCGGCTGCCGGGCTCTCCAGCGGGAGCTCGGCGTCGAGCAGCGCGAGCAGCGGGCGGGCCTTGACCACCGTCTCGTCGAACTCGCCCTCGGCGTCGGACAGCGCGATGATCGCCCCGCCGACCCCGTAGCGCAACCGTCCGCCGCTGAGCACGGCGGTGCGGATCACGATGCTCAGGTCGGCCGCGCCGCTGAGCGAGAAGTAGCCGATCGCCCCGGAGTAGATGCCGCGCGGCCCGTTCTCCAGCCGGTCGATGATCTGCATCGTGCGCAGCTTGGGCGTGCCCGTCATCGAGCCGCCGGGGAACGCCGACCGGACGCCGTCGACGGCGCTGCACTCGGGGCGCAGCCGGGCCCGCACGGTGCTGACGAGCTGGTGCACGGTGGCGTACGTCTCGACGTCGAACAGGGGTTCGGCGACGACGGAGCCGGTCCGGGCGCAGCGCCCGAGGTCGTGCCGGACGAGGTCGACGACCATCAGGTTCTCGGCCCGGTCCTTCTCACTGGCGGCGAGGTCGGCGGCGAGCAGGGCGTCCTCCTCGCCGGTGGCGCCGCGCGGTCGGGTGCCCTTGATGGGCTTGGACTCCATGAGGCCGTCCGGGCCGATCCGCAGGAAGCGCTCCGGGGAGGAGCTGAGCACGGCGAGGTCACCGAAGGAGAGGAAGGCGGCGAACGGGGCGGGGCTGATCCGCCGCAGCGCGCGGTAGGCCTGCCACGGGTCGAGGTCGGCGGGTGCGTCGATCATGTTGGTGAGGCAGACCTCGTAGGTCTCGCCGGCCGTGATCTCGTCCTGGCAGACGCCGATGAGCTCGAGGTACGCCTCGCGCGGGTGCCGCAGCCGCAGCCGGGCGTCGGCGCCGGGCGGGGTGTGGGCGGGCGGGTCGGTGTGCGGGGCGGGGCCGGTGAGCAGGGCGGCGGTGTCGTCCAGCCAGGCGCGGGCGGAGGCGTCCCGGCCGTCCTCGGCGAGGGCGAGCAGGTGGGTGGTGCCGGTGTGGTGGTCGACGACGACGGCTCGGTCGGCGAAGACCATGACGGCGTCCGGGTCGGGCGAGCGGTGGGCGCGCTCGCCGCCGCACTCGGCCTTGAGTTCGTAGCCGAGGCAGCCGACCCAGCCGAGCGCGAAGTCGAACGGCAGCTCGGGCAGGTCGACGTCGAGCGTGCGCAGGTCGTCGTCGAGCCAGGTCAGGAACTCGCCCTCGACGACCTGCGTGGTGCCGCCGGCGGTCACCGTGACGGTGCCGCGCTGGACGTCGGCGGTGGCGATGCGGGCGAGCGGCCCGGCGGCGTTGCCCATCACCGAGACCTGCCCGAGGCGGCCGCCGGGCAGGCTGCTGTCGAGCCAGAAGGGATGACCGCCGTCGCGGAACACGTGCTCGAAGACGGTCTCGGCGTCCCAGCAGGTCTCGACCCGGCGGGTCAGGACGGCGAGGCGCCGGGTGGTCGGCCGCCGCGCGGCCTGGGGTGCGGTGCGGGGGCGGGGGCGGGGGCGGGGGCGTGGGCGGGGGCGTGGGCCGGGCGCGGTGCCGCGGCGCCCGCGCCTGTGCTGCTCGGTGAGGTCGCGAAAGTTCGACAGCAGCCGCAGGCCGGCCTCGGTGCCGATCGACTCGGGATGGAACTGCACCCCCCACAGGGGGAGTTCGCGGTGGCGCAGGGCCATCACCACGCCGTCGTCGGTGGCCCAGGCGATCGGTTCCAGGGCGGGCGGGAGCGAGGTGACCGCCAGCGAGTGGTAGCGGACCACCTCCAGCGGGTTCGGCAGGTGGTGGAAGAGCCCGGTCCCGGTGTGCCGCACGGCCGAGGTGCGCCCGTGCCGGGGCGCGGGCGCCCGGCCCACGGCGGCGCCGTGGGCGAGGGCCAGCCCCTGGTGGCCGAGGCAGACGCCGAGGAGGGGCAGCCGGCCCTCCCGGGCTATGCCGGCACAGTGGCCGAAGTCGGCGGGCCTGTGCGGGGTCCCGGGGCCGGGGGAGAGCACGACGTTGTCGAACGCGTCGAGCAGCTCGGGCCGGAAGGCCGGGTCGTCGTTGCTGATGACCTCCGGCTCTCGGCCGTTGGCCTCGGCGAGGTAGTGGAAGAGGTTGTAGGTGAAGGAGTCGTAGTTGTCGACCAGGAGTGTGCGCATCAGGGGGTCCTTGTCCGGGCCGGCGGTCCGTCAGCGGAGCTCGGCGAGTTCGGCGGAGATCTCCCGGAGCACCGCCGTCTGCTGGTCGGCGAGGAAGAAGTGGCCGCCGGGCAGGACCCGGAGGCGGAACGCCCCGTCGGTGTGGGCCTGCCAGGCGCGGGCCTCGGCGACGGTGGTGCGCGGATCGGCGTCGCCGGTGAGGACGACGACCGGGCAGCCGAGGACGCGGTCGGGCCCGCAGGTGTAGCGCTCGATGGCGCGGTAGTCGGCCCGGATCGCGGGCATCGCCATGCGCAGGACCTCCTCGTCGCCGAGCAGCTGGGCGTTGGTGCCGTTGAGCAGCTTGAGCTCGGCGATGACGCCGTCGTCGTCCTGTCGGTGCACCGTCTCCAGGCGGGTGGTGGACGGCGCCCGGCGGCCGGAGGCGATGACCGCACCGGGTGCGTGGGTGCCCTTCCGTTCCAGCCGCCACGCGGTCTCGAACGCGAGGACGGCGCCCATGCTGTGGCCGAAGTACACGGTGGGCCGGTCGTCCAGGGTGAGCAGTTCGTCGGTGATCCGGTCGGCGAGGCTGGCGATGTCCTCGACGCAGGGTTCCCGTCGGCGGTCCTGCCGGCCGGGGTACTGCAGGGCGATCACCTCGGCCTCGGCGGACAGGGCCGCGGAGACGGGGAGGAAGAAGCTCGCGGATCCGCCGGCGTGCGGGAAGCACACCAGGCGTACCGTGCGGCCCTCACCGGGGTGGAAGCGGCGCAGCCACAGGGTGCTCGCCGTGCCGGGACTGGTCATGGGGGTCGGTCCTCTCTCGGGCCCCTCGCGGGGCGGGATTCAGTCCCGGTGGACGGTGATGGCGCCGGACGGGCAGAGCGTGGCGGCGGTGTCTACCGCGTCGCGGTCCTCGGCGGCCGCGGCGGGCTGCCGCAGTTCGACCACGCCGTCGTCGTCCTGATCGAACACGGCCGGGGCGTTGAGCACGCACTGGCCCGCGCCGACGCAGCGGTCGGTGTCGACGGTGATGCGCATGAACGGTTCTCCTGAAGCGGATCGGTGGGCGGGTGCTACCAGCGGACCGGAAGTGCGTGCAGTCCGCACAGCACGCCGTCGTACTTGAGCGGCAGGTCCTCGACCGGCACCGCGAGGCGCAGGCCGGGAATGCGTTCGAAGAGCCGGCGGTAGGCGATCTCCATCTCGATCCGCACCAGGTTCTGGCCCAGGCACTGGTGGACGCCGTAGCCGAACGCGACGTGGTGGCGCTCGGTGCGGGCCGGGTCGAACGCGTGCGGGCAGGAGAAGGCCTTCTCGTCGTGGTTGGCGGCGGCCACGAGCGGCACGATCCCCTCGCCGGCCCGCACCAGCTGCCCGGAGATCTCGACGTCCTCGACCGCGACCCGCAGCGAGACCAGGTCGGCCACCGAGTGGAAGCGCAGCGTCTCCTCCACCACCCGGTCGTCACCGATCCACTCGGGGTTCTGGAGCAGCGTCACCACGCCGAGCGCGATGTTGTTGGCCGTCGTCTCGTGCCCGGCGATGAGCAGCAGCATCAGCACGCCGGACATCTCGTGCGGCTCGATCGCGCCGGTCGCCAGCAGCCGGCTGATCAGGTCGTCGCCGGGCCAGTTCTGTTTGATCGCCACCAGCCGGTTGATGTAGCGCAGCAGTTCGCGCGAGGCGGTGTCGCGCTGTCGGTCGGTGGAGGCCTGGATGGCGACCAGGGTGCGCGTGCGGGACTCGAAGAAGTCCCGGTCCACCGGCGGAACGCCGAGCAGGGAGGAGATGACGAGCGACGGGACGGGCAGCGCGAAGTCCGCCACCAGATCCGCCTCGTCGCCGGCCGCCAGCATCGCGTCGATGCACCGGTCGACGGTCTGCTCGACGGCGGGCCGCAGCTCCCGCACCCGCCGGACGGTGAACTCCGGGATGAGCGCCCGGCGGAAGCGGTCGTGCTCGGGCGAGTCGAGGCCGACGAACCAGCCGGGGATCTGTTCCTGGCGCGGCACGCCCAGTGTCTCGCTGACGTTGGGGAAGCCGGGATGGTCCGGGTTGGAGCTGATCCTCTTGTCGGTGAGGACCGAGCGCACGTCCTCGTGCCGGGTCACCAGCCAGACCTTGCGGCCGTTCGGCAGGTAGGACAGCACCAGGCCCGGCAGCTCCCGGTAGTCCTGGTAGCGCGGCGGCGGGAAGGACTCGCCGGGCACGCGCAGCGGGAAGTCGACCACCGGCGGCTCGGCGCCCGTCGGCTCCCCGGGAGGCACGGTCCCGGATGGCACGGTGTCGGGCGGCACTGTCTCGGGCGTCATGGTGTCGGGTCTCCTCCGGCGGGCCGGCTCAGGACGCGCCGTAGAACGCGCGGACCGCGCCGATCACGCGGTCCTGGTCGGTGGGGGTCAGGTCGGTGTAGGTGGGCAGGTAGAGGCCGTCGGCCGCGAAGCGGGCCGCGTTGAGGCCGGGCCAGGAGGGGTCGAAGTATCCCGGCTGACGGCTCATCGGCTGGAAGAACAGTCGGGTCTCGATCCCCTGGCCGGCGAGGAAGTCACGCAACTCGGCGCGCCGCTCGGCCCGGACGTCGTACATCCACAGCACGTCCCGCGGCGGCATGAGGGTGAGCCCGGGGACGTCCTTGAGGCCCTGGTCGTAGCGCTGCTCGATCTCCCGCCGGGTGGCGAGGATCGCGTCGAGGCGCTCGGTCTGGGCGAGCGCGACGGCGGCCTGCATGGCCGTCATGCGGAAGTTGTAGGCGAGCTTCTTGTGGACGAAGCTGTGGTCGGGGGTGAAGGCCATGGCGCGCAGGTGGTCCAGCTGGGCGGCGAGGCGGGGGTCGTCGGTGAGGCAGATGCCGCCCTCACCGGCCGTGATGATCTTGTTGGCGAACAGCGAGAAGCACGTGATGTCACCGGTCGGGCGGATGCCGTGGGCCTCGGCCGAGTCCTCGACGACGCGCAGGTTGTACTGGTGGGCGATGTCCATGACGGCCGCCATGTCGCAGCGCCGGCCGTAGACGTGCACGGGCACGATCGCCTTCGTGTGCGGGGTGATCCTCTCCTCGATCCGCGCGACGTCGATGTTGAGGTCGGCCGCGCAGTCGACGAACACCGGCGTCGCCCCGGTGTAGGTGACCGCCCACGCGGTGGCGATCATCGTGAACTCGGGCACGATCACCTCGTCGCCCGGGCCGACGCCGAGGGCGCGCAGCGCGAGGGTGAGCGCCGCGGTGCCGGAGGAGCAGGCCACGCCGTGGGCCGAGCCGTTGTAGTCGGCGAAGGCCCGCTCGAAGCGCCGGACGTACGGGCCCTGGGAGGAGATCCAGCCGTCGCCGATCGTGCTCGTGACGTACTCCAACTCGCGCCCGTCGAGGCTGGGCCGGGACACGGGGATGGTGAAGGGCATGAAGGGGTCCTCGCTCGGTGGGTCGGTCGAAGTCGGTGTCGCCGGGGCGATCAGGCGATGGCGGGGAGGCCGAGCAGGAGGTCGGCCGCAGTGGTGCGGCCGCCGGCGGCGCGCTGCAGGGCCCCGATGCGCTCGGCGCGTTCGCGGAACGAAGTGTCGCCGAGGACGCGGGTGAGCTTGTCGACGACGTCGGCCGGATCGATGTCCTGCGGCCGGTCCAGGGTCAGGCTGATCCCGAAGTCCCGGCCGCGAACCGCCTGGTCGTAGCAGTCCACCCACAGCGGGCGCACGACCAGCGGCTTGCCGAAGTACACGCCCTCGTGGAAGCCGTTGCCGCCGCCGTGGGTGAAGAACACCCCGACCTTGGGGTGGGCCAGCACGTCCAACTGGGAGGGCAGCCAGCTCTCGATCCGCAGGTTGCCCGGCAGTCGGTCCGGCGACGGCAGCAGGTGCTGCTGCTCGGCCGGCAACCGCCACAGCACCTGGTGGCGCCCGTCCAACCGCCGGGCCACCTCGACGAGGGCGGCCACCTGGGGCCGGGTGAGCCGGGTGATGGTCCCGAACCCCATGTACACCACGGAGGACTGCGCGTCGAGCCAGTCCATGACACCGGTGTCGTCCGCAGCCCGTGCGGACTCGGGCAGCGGCGGCACCATCGCCCCGACCAGCTTGACCTTTTCCGGCACCTCGAAGGGATAGTCGAGCTCGCGCACGGAATTGCACAGCACCATTTCGGCCCGGTCGATCCGGGTCATCGGGCTGGGCTTGGGCAGGCCGAGCTCCTTGCGCAGCCGGGCGTCCTCGGAAAGCACCTTCCCCATGGCCGGGTTGAGGAAGAGGGCCAGTGTGCGGAGCTTGAACAGCCGGTTGGCCAGGCGCTGGCCGAAACTCATCGGATACGGCAGGCCGGAATGCGGCACGGGGAAATCCTTGGGCGTGTACGAGCTGCCGAACGGGCTGTGGGAGGTGAGCACGTTGCTCGGCAGGAACGGTACGCTGAGTACGAACGGGATGCCCCGGGTCAGGGCGAGGTCGACGGCGAAGGAGCTGACGCAGTCGACGACCATCAGGGCCGGATTGCACTTGTCCACCACGGCCGCGAGCCGGCGGTATTTCTCGGCCTGCAGATCGGGCCGGTAGGACTGGTGGATGACGGCCCGGTGGGCGCGGAAGCGGCTGGGTTGGGTCACCTCGCGGTAGACCTCGTCGCTCCAGCTGACGGCGGACAGTTCGGAGAAGACCTCGCCGAGCGAGGCGAACTCCACCGCCGACTCGTCGGCGAGAGCCAGCACGTCGGCGCGCCGGGGCTCGTCGGTGGCGAACCAGAGGTCCGGCACGCCCCGACGGGCCAACTCACCGGCCAGCACCAGCAGCGGGTTGAGCAGTCCGCTCTCCGGAAGGCTGACGAACAGGATCGGGCGCGCCGGGGTGCTCATGCGCTCACCTCGCTGCGCTCGGCGGTCGCTTCGCGAAACGCGCCCATGTTCATCGATCGCTCGCTCCGCTCGTTCATTGGACTCCTCGGGGACGGCTGGGTGCACCCCACCTTGGTCTCACGCCCGGCGCCGGGAATTCCTTAGTCCTGGGCCGGGCCCGCCGCGGGCCGGGCCCGATCGGCCAGGTGCGTGAGGGTTTGGACGGCGGCCCCGTGGTAAAGACGAACCACCGGGAGGTTCGATATTCCTTGGGTGTCCCGGCCGCGTGCCGGCGAGGTGGCGAGCGCTCATCGGCCCTGCGCGGTGCGGGGGCGTCGCGGCCGAAAGCCGTTCACCTGTGGCTGCGGTTCTTGACGGGTCCCATACATTCTTGATCGGATGACCCGGGGTACCGTTGTACCTGTCAACCGCAATTGTGGTGCGGTCCGGGGGTGGTGTCGGGAAAGCGGGGTCGTCCGCGCTTGGGGGTGAAGGTTCTGTGATGCCTAGGGCGGTAATTCCCGACCAGGGGAGCATTCTCGGTCGCACGAGTGAACTGGCGGCGCTTTCCGGTCACGCCGGGTCAGGCCGCCGCGGAAACGCAGGATGCGTCGTCCTCACCGGCCCGGCCGGAATCGGGAAAACCCGGCTGCTCGCGGAGCTGCGGGCCGAATCCATCCGGCACGGCGCGCTCGTCCTGCACGGCGAGCGCCCGGACCGTGCGGGGTACTCGGGCCTGCGGGCCCTCTTCGCCGGGGCCGGTACGGTACCGGGTGACGCAGACGCCTCGGTCGGCGCGGCACTGGCGGCACACCTGCCCGACCGGCAGGAATCGCGCGCCTTCGATCCGGCGGAGGCCTGCCCCGTCTTCCACGGCCTGTACCGGGCCGCGGCCCGCGTCATGACGGACCGTCCGCTCGTCCTGATCCTCGACGACGGCGAAGCCTGCGACGAACACACCCTCCGCTGGCTGGACTTCCTCCTCCGGCGCTCCGCCGGGCTCCCGCTTCTCGTCGCCCTCACCCGCCGCGACGGAGCCCGCCCTGCCGCCCCCGCGGCCTGGATCGACCTCACCGCGGACCCGTTCGTCAGTCCCCTGCCGCTCGCCCCGCTCGACCGCGCCGCCGTCGCCGGGCTCGTCGGCCGGTGGTCGCCCGCTCCGGCCGAACCCGCCTTCGTCGACCACCTCGTCGAGGTGTGCGGCGGCAACCCGCGCACCACACTCCACATCCTCGACGAGCTGGGCGCCCTCGGCCACGGACCGGACGGCGCCGGCGCCGACCGCCTCGCCGAACTCGGCGCCCGCACGCGAGCCCGCGCCGTGCGCACCGCGCTCGACGCCGCGTGCGCGACCGTCCGCGCCGCCGCGGCCGCCGTCGCGGTGCTCGGCACCGCCCGCACCGACCTGGTCGCCGGCCTCGCCGGCGTCCCGGAGCACCGCGCCGACGAGACCGTGGTGATGCTCGGGGAATGCGGCGCGCTCACCGCCGACGGCGACGTCCATCCGGCCGCCCGCACCGCCCTCCTCGCCTCCGGCGACGGCCTCCGGACGGCCGAACTGCACGCCAAGGCGGCCCTGTTGCTCAGCGACGCGGGTCGCCCGGCCGAGCAGGTCGCCCGGCACCTGATGGAAGTCCCCGGCATCCCGCAGCCGTGGATGGCCGTCGTCCTGTGCGATGCCGCCACGGCCGCTGAACGCGGCGGCGCCTTCGCCCTGGCCGCCGACTACCTGCACCGCGCCCTGGACACCACTCCCGAGGACCACCGCCTGCGCCTGCGGCTGGCCGTGGCCCTCGCCCAGACCGACCCGCTCGCCGCCGTCCCGGTGTTCCGCGCCGCCCTCGCCCTCGCCGCCGAACCCGCCGACCGGGCCCGGATCGCCGTCGAGTGCGCCATGGCGTGCCTCGCGGTGCCGCTCGCCCCGGCCCACCGCGCCGAACTCGCCGACGCCCTCGAACGCGCCCTCGACGGACCGGACGAGGGCTGGGGCCTGCGCCTGCGCTGGCAGGTCCGCACCGCCCTGCTCGTCACCGGCCGCGGCCGGGCCTCGGCCGTCGCCACCCTCCCGGTGCCCCGCGGCGCCGCCTTCACCGTGGCCCAGGACGACGCCGCCAACGTCCAGGAACAGGCTCTCGCCGCCCTGCGCGCGGCCCTCGCCGGGCACTCGCGCGACCTCGCCGTCGAGGCGGCCCGCCGAGCGGTCGACGCCGCCGGCCCGTCCTGCCCCGGCTGGCCGCTGATCACCGCCGCGACGGCCCTCGCCCTCGCCGACGAGACGGACGCCGCGATGGCCGCCCTCGACCGCGCCGCCCGCGGCGCCGGCCCGTGGACCCGCACCCTCGCGGGCACCGGCCGCGCCCTCGTCCTGTACCGCGCCGGGGCCATCGCCGGAGCCGAGGCGGCTGTCCGGGCCGCGATCGACGACTTCGCCACGGCCGGTTCCGAGGCCTGCCTGACGGCTCCCCGGGCGGTCCTCGCCGCGGTCCTCGTCGACCGCGGGGAATCCCACCGGGCGGAGGCCGTCCTCTCCGGCACCCACCGTCCGGGAGCGGGCGGCACCGGGCTGGAGGAACAACTCCACCTGCTGGCCCGCGGTCGCGCCCGCTGGGCCCACGGCGACGCCGACGCCGCCCTTCGCCTGCTGCGCGACTGCGGTCGGGTCCAGGACGAAGCGGGCGTCACCAACCCGGTCTTCGCCCCGTGGTGGGCCGACTCGTGTCTCGTCCTCGCGGCCGTCCGCCGGTCCACCGAAGGCCGCGCCCTCGCCGAACACGGCGCCGAGCTCGCCGCCCGGTGGGGCACCGCCCGCGCACTCGGCCTCGCCGCCCTGGCCGAGGGAGCGCTCGCCCCCGGTCGGACCGGCCTGGACCGTCTCGCCGAAGCCGTCCACCTCCTCGCCGCCTCGCCCGCCCGGGCCGAACACGCCCGGGCCGAGTACAGCCTCGGCCGCGCCCTGCTCCTCGCCGGTGACCCGGCCGGCGCCCGCGAACACCTGCGCACCGCCACCGCCGTCGCCGGCGGCTGCGGGGCCCTCGGCCTCGCCGGGGCCGCGCGCCGCCTGCTGATCACCGCGGGCGGCCGGATGCCCGAAATCGCCACCTCGGCCGCCGGCCTGCTCACCGGCGCCGAACTCCGGGTCGCCGGGCTCGCCGTCGACGGCGCGAGCAACCGGCAGATCGCGCGCACGCTCTTCGTCACCGTGCGCACCGTCGAGTCCCACCTGACCAGGGTCTACCGCAAACTCGGCGTCACCCGTCGGGACGGACTCGCGACCGCCCTGGACGGCGCCCGCCGCGGCGCCGTCCGGGCGGCCGAAGAGCCGCCTCCGGCCGGCTGACGGCCCACCGGACGACCACCGCTCCGCGCCGGTTCGGCGCACCTCACACGGCAAGGGAGCCCGAGAACCGGGTGAGCTGGATGAACGACGTTCCTGTGAGCCCGTGGGGCGAGGCCTGCGACCCCACGGAGACCCCGTCACCCGCCCGGCCGACCGGTGACGGCGGCCCGGGAGATCCCGGGCCGCCGCCCGCCCCCGGTGCTCCGCGCCCGGCCGAGGCTGCGGACCCCGCCGCCGGAGCGCTCGTCCGCGGGAGCGGGCCCGCCCCCGGTGCGGCGCCCGTGGCCCCGCCCAGTGCGAGCGCGCCGGGCGCGCGGCAGCGCGAGCGCGCTGCCCTCGCCGCCGTGCTCGACCGTGCCGACTTCGGCCGCCCGGTCGTCGTGACCGTCACCGGCGCGCCCGGCTACGGCCAGAACGCGCTCGTCCGGTGGGCCGCCACCCGGGCGGAGCGGGCGGGGCTCCGGGTGCTGCGGGCCAGGGCCGCCCATGCCGAGTCCGGACTGGCTCCCGGGGCGGTCGCCCAGTGGCTGGGCTCCCTCCACGGACCGCTCGATCACCACCCCCTCGACGGTCGCGGAGCCGGCCCCCTGTCGGGCCTCGCCGACCTGCTGCGTGCCGCCAGGACCCTGCCGACCGTCCTGGCGCTGGAGGACGCCCAGTGGCTCGACGCCGGCTCCCTGCACTGGCTGGGCGCGTTGTCCAGGCGCTGGGCCGGTGTCCCGCTCGTGGTGCTGTGCGGCGGCAGCCGCCTCGGGTGGCCCGACCCCGACTGGTACGACCTGCTGACCGGGACCCCCGGCGTCGCCACGGTGCACCGTCTCGTCCTCGGGCCGCTGGACGGCACCGTCGTCGCGGACGCCGTGCTGCGGGCCTGCGGTGTACCGGGGGAGGACGGGTTCGTCACGGCCGTGGGCCGCCTGTCGGCCGGCCACCCCGAGATCCTCGACGACATCCTGCGGCGGTTCGCCCGTGACGGCCACCGCCCCGTCCTCGCCCGCGTGCCCGAACTCGCCGCCATCGGCGGCACCGTGACCGGCGACCACCTGATGCGGGCACTGCGCGGACAGAACGAGGAGGTCGTGGCCGTGGTGCGGGCGCTGGCCGTGTGCGGTGACCTGCTCGACTTCCCGCTCACCTGCCTCGTCGCCGGCCTCGACACCCTGAACGAGGCACGGCTGCGCGCCGTCCTCGCCGAGCTGCCCGGTGTCGTCGCCGGTCCCGGCCTCGAGCCACTGCTCGTCCCGACGCTGCGCTCCCGCGTCCTGGCCGCCGCGACCGCGGCCGAGCGCGCCGACCTCCACACCCGGGCGGCGGGACTGGCCCACCGGGCCGCCGCCGACGACGTCGCGGTGGCCGCCCTGCTGCTCGGCGCGGCCCCCGTCGGCCGCAGCTGGGCCGTCCGGGCCCTGCGGACCGCCGCGGAGGCCGCCGCCCAACGGCAGAACCACCGGCACGCCGCAGCCCTGCTCGGACGCGCCCTCGCCGAGCGCCCGGCGCCGGCCGAACAAGCCCGGCTCACCCTCGAACTCGCCGCCACCCACCTGATCGGCGAACCCGAGGCCGGTGAACACATCGTCGACGCGATCCTCCGCCGTCCGGACCGCGGGGCACGTGCGGACCCGCCACCGTACGCCACCCCCACCGGTGCGGGCTCGCCCGTGCCCCCGCACCCGGCTGCCGCCGAGCACGGCGCGGGGGCGGAAGCCGCCCCCCGCCCAGCGCCGGCTTCCGCCCCCCGTGCCTCCGGCGAGGTCCCGCGCCCGGCCTCCACGGCCCCCGCCGCCGCCCTGCGGGTGCGCGCCGCCGATCTCGGGCTCACCGGCGGCGCCACCACCGTCGTGCGCCGGGCCGTCGCCGAGACGCTGCCGCGGCCGGACGCGCCGTGCCACGACGAGCTGCTCGCGCTCTTCTGGTGCGCCGGCCCGGCCGACGACGGCGAGTCCGCCCTGCCGCTGCCCGAGCTGCCGCCGTTGCCGCCCTGTCCCACGGCACCCGCGCAGGCGGCGGTTCGGGCGTGGCAGCTCGCCGTCGCCGGCCGTCGACTGGACCTGGCCGGTGCGCTGGCCCGGACGGCCCTCGCCGCGGACGGTGGCTCCCTGGGGGACGACGCCTGTGACGGCCCGCTCGTCCAGCCGTGGCTCGCGGCCTGTCGGACGTTGTGCCTCGCCGACGCCCATGACGAGGCACAGGCGGGCCTGGACCGTCTGCTGCGCCGTCTGTCCGGGAACCGCTTGCGGCTGGCCGCCCCGCACGTGCTCGCGCTGCGCGCCGAACTCAACCTCAGGCGTGGCCGTCTGGAGCCCGCCGACCGCGACGTCGCCGAGGGGGAGCGCGCACTGCGCCTGCTCGGCCGGTTCGAGACCGTCGCTCCGTACCTGCGTGCCGTCGGGATCCTCGTCGACCTCGAGAGCGGCCGCCGCGAGCGAGCCCGCGAACGGGCGGTGGCACCGCTTCCCGCGGGCGCCGAGGCGAGCGAGCACTGGGCGCACCTGCTCTTCGCGCGGGCCGCCGTGGCGCTCGGGTCGGGCCGTCCGACCGAGGCGGCCGAACTCCTGCGGGAGTGCGGCCGCCGCCTGCTCAGCCGGCACCGGCTCAACCCGGCACTCCTCCCGTGGCGTTCGGTCGCGGCGCTGGCCCACCACGCCCTGGGCGAGCCGGACGAGGCCGTCCGCCTGAGCCAGCAGGAGCTGCGGCTCGCCCACCGTTGGGGCGCCCCGATCACGATCGGCTGGGCCGAACTCAGCGCCCAGCAGGTGGCGGACCGGCCGGGCAGGCTCGCCGGGATCCGCTCGGCCGCGGCGGACGCGCTGCGGTGCGGACCGGCCGGTCCCGGCTACGTGCGGGCGCTCGCCGAACTCGCCGCCGTCGAACTCGCCGAGGGCGGCAACCGGCACGCCGCCGAGCGTTCCCTTGCCGAACTCTGCGTGCTGACGGCCCGGCACCCGGCCGGCCCGATGGCCGCGCGCGCCCGCGACCTGGCCGGGACCCTCGACCACGGCGTCGTCCACCCCGCGGACCCGCGCTGGGAGAGCCTCACGTCCACCGAGCGGCACACCGCCGAACTGGCGGGCCGCGGTCACAGCAACCGGGACATCGCCGCGCTGCTCGCCGTCTCCGTCCGCGCGGTCGAACTCCGACTCAAACGGGCCTACCTCAAGCTCGGCATCCACGGCCGCCCCGAACTGCGGGCGCTGGTCCGTGCCATGGAAGGACAGTGAACGATGCTCCACGACCGGGACACCGAACTCGCCGCGGTACGCCGGGCCCTGTGCGACGCCGCCGAGGGCCGCTCGGCGCACCTGCTGCTCACCGGTCCCGTCGGCATCGGACGCTCGGCCCTACTCCGCGCACTCGCCGATCCCTCCGGACGACCCGGCCCCGCCGGCCATCCCCCCGTCCGGGTCCTGCGGGCCGACGCCGCCCCCATGGAGCAGGACTTCGCCTTCGGCGTCGTCCGCCAGGTGTTCGACAGCCTGCTCGCCGTGCTGCCCGCCGACGACCGGGAGAGGTGGCTCGCCCGGGCCGGCGCCGCCCGACCCGTTCTCGACGACGCCGTCCCCGACGCTGCCGGGCCGACCGGAGCCGTCGTCGAGGACCTGCGCCGTCTGCTCGCCGAACTCGACCCCGGCACGACGCGGTTGCTGCTGGTCGACGACCTCCAGTGGGTCGACGGCCCGTCCCTGCGCTGGCTCGGTCACCTCACCGCGCGCCTCGACGACCTGCGCGTCGTCGTGGTCTCCACGCTGCGCGACGGCGACCAGGGCTCCTGGGACCCGTTGGTCCGGGAGGTCGCCGACACCGCCCGCGAACTGCGGCTCGCGCCCCTGTCGCCCAGCGCCACCCTCGCGCTGATCCGTGAGCGCTTCACCGCGCCGCGCCGGCCGGAGGTCATCGGGTCCGAGACACTCGGCTCGGTCGCCGACCAACCTCACACCGACCGCTCGGACATCGGTGGAACCGGACCCGACGACATCGCCCCCGAGTTCGCCGAGGCCTGCCACCGGGCCGCCGCAGGCAACCCCCTCTTTCTGGTCGCTCTGCTCGACGCCCTCGCCGCCACGGCCCGTCCGACCCGCGACCACGCCGGAACCGCCCGAACCCTGCGTCCTGGGCGCCTGCGCGACCGCATCGTGACCTGCCTGCGCGCCCAGGGCCGGCCCGTCCGCGACCTCGCCGCCGCGATCGCCACCCTCGGCGAGCCGGGCGACACCGTGCTCGTCGGCCGCCTCGCCGGCTTGGACCCGGTCGGCTGCGCCGCCGCCCTGCGCGCCCTGCACCACCTCGGCCTGCTGCCCGACCCGCACCGCGCCGCCTTCGTGCACCCCGTCGTTCGGGACGCCGTCGAAGCCTCGATGAGCGCCGGTGAGCGCCAGCGCAGGCACGAGGGAGCCGCCGCCGTCCTGTACGACGCCGGTCGGCCGGCCGAGGAGGTGGCGCACCAGCTCATGGCCGTCGCCGCCTCCCGGCACCCGTGGTCGGGCGCCGTCCTGCGCAGCGCCGCCGACACCGCGCTGCGCCGGGGTGAGCCCGCCCTGGCCACCCGCTACCTGCGCCGCGCGCTGCTCGACGTCCCCGACGGCGACCCCGAGCGCGCCCGGTTGCTGGTCGAACTGGCCGTCGCCGAGCGGCCGTTCAATCGGTCGGCGTGCGAGCGGCACATCGCGCAGGCCATCCCGTTGCTTGCCACCGCCCGTGAGCGCGCCGCCGCCGCGCTCCAACTGCCCCCCAACTTCCTGCGCGCCGCGAGCCCGACCACCACCGCCGTGCTGCGCTGGGTCGCCAGCGAACTCGGCGACCCGGACACCCTCGACGGCGTCGCCCGCGAGGCCGCGCTGCGCCTGGAGGCCCGGCTGCGCCACGCGGACTGCCGTGACCCGGCCCGGCTCGCCGACTCGATGCGCCGCCTCGGCGTCATGGAGCCGGCGGTGTGCTCGCGCGGCGAGCGCGAGCTGCTGGCCGTCCTTTTGCACGCCGCGACGCTCGGCGCCGGGCGTCCGGCGGCCGAACTAGCCGGATTGGCCGAGCGGATCCTCGAGCGCGAGCCGGCCACCCTCCGCAGCCCCCACTCCGTCGTGCCGCTGCTGGTGACCACGCTGGTCGGCGCGGACGCCCCGGGCGCTCTGGAGTCCTGGCTCGCAGCGGGCGAACGCGCCCGGCACCCGCGCGGCTCCACCGAGGACTCCGCGCCGGGCCACGCCGAACAGGCGCTCGTCCACCTCGCCCGGGGCAGGCTCGCCCTCGCCCGGGAGCAGGCCGAGCGTGCCCGCCTGCGTGCCGAGGCCGGTGGGCCCGACGGCGACGGTCTGGCCACGGTGGCCCTCGCCGCGGTCGCGCTCGCGGCACGTGACCTGCCGCTGGGCAGCAGGGTCCTGGCCGACGCGGACCGCCGCTGGCCGACCGGCGCCGCCCCGGCGGCGATGCTGGGCCTGCTCCGCGCCCGCCAGCAGGCCCAGCACGGTGATCCGATCGCCGCCCTGGACACCGTCCTCACCTGCGGGCGCGAACTGGAGTCCGCGGGGTGGCGCAACCCGGTGCTGTTCCCGTGGCGCCCGTGGGCGGTCGGCCTGGCACACCGGATCGGCGACGACTTCGCCGCCCGCGCGCTGATCAACGAGGAACTCGCCCGCGCCGAGGCCTGGGGGGCCCCGGTGGCACTGGGCCGTGCCCTGCGACTGCAGGCGTCCCTAGCGGGCGGCGGACAGGCCGTCGACCTGCTGCGCGAGTCGGTCGACGTGCTGCGCCGTTCGGCCGACGAACTGGAACGCGCCCGTGCCCTGCGTGACCTGGGCCGCCGCCTCAGCGGCGGTGCCGAGGCCGCGGCGGTGCGCCGGGAGGCCGCCCGGCTGGCCGCCGCGTGCGACGCCGGGTGGTCGGAGGAGCGGTCCGGGGCCGATCCGGGCCGGGCGGCCGGCGCGCCGGTGGACGTGGTGCTGACCGCGTCCGAGCGCCGGGTGGCCGACCTCGTCGGACGCGGTCTGACGAATCAGGAGATCGCGGCCGAACTGCGGGTGAGCGTGCGGGCCGTGGAGAAGCACTTGACGAATTCCTATCGGAAGCTCGGCATTTCCGGGCGCCGGGAACTCGTCGCGGTTCTGTGTGAGGCCGAACCAGTTGTTCGCGTCTGATTCGGACGATGGCACCGCAGAGCCCGGCCGGCCGGCCCCCAGCGAATCGAACTCGTGTCCGCCGAACCGACACCGAACCCTACCGAACCAGCTCTGACCTGCAATGACGCGGACCGTACCGAACGACCCGCCGAACCCCGCGAGTCCACACCGAACCACCCGCCCCACGCCCACAGGATTGGACCGGACCAGCCCGCACGCCGTTGACCGGCCGGATCGGCGGTCCCTAGAGTCGAAGCAGAGTTCACCGCGAATCGCGCCGTTCGAGTCAGGCCACGTCCCGAATGCAACGGCCGGCATTCCCGCGGACATTCAGAACCGCACCCGCGCCCTCGAAGGGATCCGACTGCCATGGTCATCTCCTCTTCCGCCCTGGCCGATTCCGCTCGGACCATCGTGTGCGATCGAGAGCCAGGTCACGACGCGGCGCCGCAGGTCCGTCCGGTCACCGACCAGGCCGGTCTCATGGCCCAGCTCGACCGCACCCTCACCATCCGACAGGCCAACGAGGCCTTCTTCTGGCAGTTCGGCCGCACCTCGTCCGAGCTGTGCGGCCGGACGTTCAGCGAACTCGTCCACCCGAGCGTCCAGCAGCCGCTGCTGCGCCAGTTCTCCGGCCTCATCGAGGGCCGCCGCGACCGCTTCGCCACCGACGTCATAGCGATAGGCCCTGACGAGGAGACCTTCACCGTCCCGCTCACCGCCCTGATGGTCCGAGGCGGCCTGCCCGACGAGTCCTCGATCATGGTCATGATGCCCAACCGTGACGGCGAGACGACCGAGTCCGAGGTGGTGGCCGGCCGGAAGAAGCTGCTCAGCGAGATCGACGCCCGGATCCTGGAGGGCATCGCGGCCGGGGTCTCCACCGTGCCGCTCGCCGCCCGGCTCTACCTCAGCCGTCAGGGCGTCGAGTACCACGTCACCTGCCTGCTGCGGAAGCTGCGCGTCCCGAACAGGGCCGCCCTGGTATCGCGCGCCTACTCGATGGGCGCGCTCAAGGTCGGCGTCTGGCCGCCGAAGGTCGTGGAGAGTTTCGTGAAGTAGCGGCTGTCGGGCCCGTTGCGACGGTGGGGGGAACGGTGGTGGTCCCAGCAGGGGATGCTGATTCCCGTCGGGTGCCGTCGGTGTGACCGCGGCCGGCCCCGGCGTGTGCGCACGCCGGGGCCGGCCGGGCTACGTCCAAACTCCCGCCGGACTCGAAACACGCGTAGGACAGCTGGAGCGCGCTGGAAGGCTGCGACTACTTCCGCACCTCTCGCTACGCTCACCGAACTCGTCGACAGCCTCAACACCCGGCCGACGACCCTGTTCAACCGCTCCACCAGCCCAGACTCCGGCCTGGCCCCGCTCACCGCCGCCGGGTGGTTCGAGGACAACGTCCCCGGCCACATCTCCTGGCTCGCGCCCGACGGCGAGATGGCCTCCGTCACCCGCACCATCGACCCACTCGCCCTCGCAGCCGGAGCCAACGGCGACTGGGTGATCAGCGGCGGCACCCTCGGCCCCGGCACCAAACAGGGCTGGTACATCGAGATGTCCCCCACCATCCCCGCCCCACTGCTCAACGCTGCCACCACCGCGCTCACCAGCCGCGCCCCGGTCGAACGCCTCAGCTTGACTCTGTCGGGGATCTTGGATGATTGGGCTCAAGTGCCAAGGGTTCGCCAGGGCTTCGGCCGCGGGACGTCGTTATCGTCCAGGAAGGTCTGGAAGGCAGTCGGCGGTCTCGGTGACGGGGCTTCGTCGGTGACTGGTCGGCCGCTGAGCCGTTCGATGTTGACGGCGATGGCTGTGAGTACGTGCTGTAGGTGGGCTTTCGGCTGGCCTCGGTAGCGGCAGCGGCGCATGCCACAGCAAAGAATGAGCAAAAACGCTCCTGACCCGCAGGTCGCAAAATGTGCTCCCCGCCGACGCGGGGGTCCAGGGACGTTCAACTGTGACCAACGTCCAACGCGTGCCCCCCCGCCGACGCGGGGTGGTCCGTTGTCTCCGGCCGCGTAGCACAACGCCCACAGCTGCTGCCCGCTGACGCGGCGGTGGTTCATAGGTCTTCCGCCACATGGCGCAGGTGGGCCACCCGCGCCTGCTCCGAGCTCGGGGTGGCCCAGCTGCTTCACCTCATCAGACGTTGTGGTCGTAAACGACCGTCACGGGCGCGTGGTCGGACCAGCGTTCGGCATGCGTGGCGGCGCGTTCGACGTAGGCCTCGACCGCCTTGGCGGCGATGCCGGGCGTTGTACAATGCAGGTCGATTCGCCAGCCCGAGTCGTTGTCGAAGGCGCGGCCGCGGTAGGACCACCAGGAGTAGGGGCCGGTGCGGTCGGGGTGGAGGGCGCGGACGACGTCGACGTAGCCGGCCTCGTCGTAGACGCGGGAGAGCCAGGCGCGTTCCTCGGGGAGGAAGCCGGCGGACTTCTGGTTGGCCTTCCAGTTCTTGAGGTCCTCGGGGCGGTGGGCGATGTTCCAGTCGCCGCAGACCACCACCTCGCGGCCGTCGGCGGCGGCGCGGGCGCGCAGGGCGGTGAGGTGGAGGAGGAATTCCGCCATGAAGCGTTCCTTCTCGTCCTGGCGCTCGGTGCCGACCTCGCCGGAGGGGAGGTAGAGGCTGGCGATGGTCAGGCCCGGCAGGTCGATTTCGACGTATCGGCCCGAATCGTCGAATTCCTCCGACCCGAATCCGATCGTGGTGCGCTGCGGTTCCTGGCGGGAGAGGATCGCGACGCCGGCCCGGCCCTTGGCGACGGACGGGGCCCAGACCGCGTGCCAGCCGTCCAGGTCGCGCAGTTCGACGGGCAGCTGCCCGGGCTCCGAGCGCACCTCCTGGAGACAGATCACGTCCGCCTCCGTGCCGGCCAGCCATTCGACGAAGCCCTTCTTGGCGGCGGCCCGGATTCCGTTCACGTTCACACTCGTCACCACGATCACCCGGGCAGCCTACCCATTGGGCGTGTCCGCCCCGAAGCGTGACGCGCGGCGAGGGGCGGTCCGCAGGCCGTCCGCGGGCCGTCTGCGGGCCGTCTGCGGGGGTTGTCGTGAACGGGGCATGAACGTTCGCGACGGCCGTATCAAGCCCCGCCATTGGTCTTGACCATCTCCGCACGGAGCACCTAGGGTCGCTTACTGCAAGGACCTTTAATAAAGAAGGACGGATAAAGGCCCGCTCTCCCACCTGCCGCAACAGCGGGCAGCGGGCCGGGGATCCGCCCTCCTTGTCGTAGGGCGGACAGGACCAGGTGGAGGACGCGGTGGGCACGGTCGGGACGACAGGACGGCTTTCGACGGTGCCGGAACCGAAGTACTGGCACCTGCGCACGGTACTGCTGCGGGCCATCGACTCGGAGTTCTCCACCGGGCAGGTCCTGCCGAACGAGCGCGAGCTCTCCGCCCGCTTCGGGGTGGCCCGGGCGACGCTGCGGCAGGCCCTGGACCAGCTGGAGCTGGAGGGCCGGCTGGTCCGCCGCCGGGGGATCGGCACCCTGATCGCCGCCCCGCGGGTAGGCGTCCCGGTCAACCGGCAGGAGGAGGGCTGGCCCGGCGCCGGGCGCAGCCAGGCCTGGCGCACGGTGGACTGCACCACCGCGCCGGCCGCCGCGCAGCTGGCCAAGGACCTCGGCATCGCCGAGGGCGCCACCGTGCACACCGTCCGCCGGGTCCGCCTGGTCGAGGGCCGCGCGATGGCCACCGAGTCGCTGCACGTCCCGGCCTCCGCTCTGCCGCACCTGCCGGGCTTCCGCGCCGAGAGCGACCGCGCCCGCTCGGTGCTGCGCCAGCTGGAGCGCCTGGAGGTGGACGGCGAGTCCCGCGCCGTCGAGCTCGGCGTCGCCGAGGCCGACGAGGCCGTGCTGCTGGAGCGCCCCCCGGGCACCCCGGTGCTGGTCATGACCACCCAGTACGCCTCGGCCGGTCGCCTGGTCGCGCTCGCCGTCTCCACCTACCGCGCGGACACCTGCAAGCTGACCTTCGGCGAGACCGGCCTGGTCGAGGTCACCCCGGTCGGCGCGACCCCCGAGGTCCGTACCGCCTCCTGAACCACTCTCCGACACCCTCAGACAACGGCCCGGAGGCCCAACTGGCCTCCGGGACTTTGTCGTTGGCCGAGACGTCGGCGACCGGGTAGCGTGCGGCGGGGCGCTGACGGAGGGAGGCGGGCCGGTGAACCCGGTGCTGGAGTGGTGGGCGAGGGGTGAGGTGCTGGCGTTCGACTGCCTGTTCCGGGCGGACGGCACGGCCCGGGAGGCGGACTTCGACGGCTCGGAGCACCTCCGGCTGGAGCTGGGCGAGCCGGTGGACGTGGCGGAGCTGGCGGCCGGTCCGCCGTGGGACGCGGGCTCGGCCGGGATCAACAGCGAGACCGAACTGCCGGACGGGCGCGGCTACTTGCTTTGCGGCGACGGCGGCCTCGGGCACCTGGGGTTCATCGGCCGGCTCGGTCCGGACCGTGAGCTGGTGTGGCTGCTGACCACCTCGACCGGCAACCCGTTCGTCCGGGCGACGGTCGACTGGCCGCTGGCGACCTTCGTCAACGACTGGGGCACCGCCGTCACCCTCGACCTGACCGACCCGGACTTCGCGGCGCCCTGAGCCAACCCGGCCCACCCTGAGCCGCGCTGGGCCGCCTGCCTCACACCCGCGGTGGATCCACCGCGAAGAGCTGGTCCTCCACGTGGTCCAGGGCGACCCGGAGGGCGCCCATCGAGACGACCTCCGAGCCGAGGGCCGCCAGGGCCACCTCGGGGGCGCGCAGGGTGAACTGGGCGAGGCGTTCGCGCAGGGGTTCCAGGACGCCGTCGAGGCCGGCCGCCCAGCCGCCGATGACCACCAGTCGGGGGTCGATGGCCAGCACCAGGGCGGCGACGCCCTGGACGAGCCTGGTCAGGAAGCGGTCCATGGCGACCTTGGCCACCTCGTCGCCCTCCCGGGCGAGCCGCAGGACGCGGGCGACGGCCGCCTCGTCGAGGGGGTTGAGCGGCTTGCCGGTGGTGGAGAGCAGCTTCTCCGGGGTGACTTCCTGGCCGAGCAGGTGCAGGGCGCCGATCTCGCCGGCGGCGCCGCCGTAGCCGCGGTGCAGCTTGCCGTTGATGAGCGATCCGGCGCCGGGGCTGAGGCCGGCCATCACGAAGACCACGTCGTCGGCGCCGACGGCCGCGCCCTGCCAGTGTTCGGCGATGGCGGCGAGGTTGGCGTCGTTCTCGATCAGGACGGGGCAGCGGAAGGAGCGGCGCAGTCGGGCGCCGAGGTCGAGGCCGGTCCAGCCGGGCATCGCGGTGCCGAGCCGGATGGTGCCCTCGCGGTCGACGATGCCGGGGGTGCCGATGCCGACGGCCCACAGGTTGTCCCGGGAGATGCCGGCCTTGCGCAGGACTTCGGCGACGGCGGTGCGGACGGCGGTGAGCCGCTCCTCGGCGTCCAGGGTCTCGTCGACCGGCTTGAAGTGACTGCCCACCACCTCGCCGGTGAGGTCGGCGAGGACGATCCGGATGTCGTGCACGCCGATCTCGATGCCGAGGATGTGCCCGGCCTCGGCGCGGAAGCGGAACCAGCGAGCCGGGCGGCCGCGGCGGCCGCGGCGGCCGGTGCCGGGCTGGCCGTCCTCCCGGGGCTGCTCGACCTCGGCGACCAGTCCGGTCTCGACCAGGCCCTCGATCACGCCCTCGACGGTCGGCCGGGAGAGTCCGGTCTCGCCGACGAGCTGAGTGAGGGTCACGGAGTGGCCGGTCCGCAGCGCCCGAAGCGTGACCGCCGCGTTGATCCGCCGCAGCAGCGAGGAGTCTCCTCCGGTGAGCCGATCCGCCAATGCGATGCCCTTCGCCGTTCGCGCGACTGCCCCGGTGCGCGGTGTCGAGTGCCGCGGAGCCCACCGAGTGGCCCGCGGGGGTCTGCCCCCGGCAGGCAGGCGCGGGCGGCGCTGGGGCCACCTGCACCAGGGCCGGAGGAAGCAGTCGGGAGCCTACCCGGGGAGTGCCCGGCGCGGCGAGGATTCCCGCAGCTCACCCGGGCTTCGGTATCGAAATGGTACGGATCGGGTGGCGGTGCGTGACCCTTGCTTCACCGGCCGGCCACGGACGGGCGCTGCCCTGGGCGCCGGCCCCGTACCGACCAGAGCGAACGCACCGACAGCAGGGAGCCGACGCTCAGCCAGGAGCACGCCGAGAACCCGCTGAGGACCGAGCCGGCCGAGCCGATGGACAGCACGCTGCCGACCGAGCCGATCGAGAGCACGGATCCGACCGAGCCGATGGACAGCAGCGAGCCGATGGAGCCGATGGAGCCGATCGAGCCGAGTGAGGCCCGGGAGCGGATCGAACGCACGGAAGCGGCCATGCGCCCGATCGTAGCCCGGGGACGGCTGCGGTTCAGCCCGCTCCCGATCCGCTCGGTCGATCCGTGCGGTCAGTCGACCCGCGCGACGAACAGCCCCTGCCCGAGCAGCCCCATCGGGTGCCCGTCCTCCGGCAGGGTGAGCACGGTCGGGCAGCCGGCGGCGGTGAGGG
Organism: Kitasatospora sp. NPDC001683; assembly: GCF_053596495.1. Taxonomy (NCBI): domain Bacteria; kingdom Bacillati; phylum Actinomycetota; class Actinomycetes; order Kitasatosporales; family Streptomycetaceae; genus Kitasatospora; species Kitasatospora sp. NPDC001683. Next base: position 25,044 of record NZ_JBSFGK010000048.1, on the reverse strand, counting down.
CGGCCCGCCAGTGGTCGGCCGGGTGGGCGGTGAGGCCCCGGGGATCGCCGGTGATCAGCAGGTCGAGCTGTTCGGTGACCGGCGCGAGCAGCAGCAGCCGGCCGCCGGGGGCGAGCAGTTCGACGAGCGCCGGGACCTCCTCCTCCGGGTGGCCGCCGGCGGTGGCGACCACGACGTCGTAGCGTCCGCCGTCGGGGGCGAGGTGATGGTCGGCGTTCTGCCGGGGCCGGGCGGCCAGGGCGCGGGCGATCGCGGTCTCGGCGCCGTCGCGGTCGAGTTCGAGCACCCGCAGTGTCTTCGGCCCGTCGTGGGCCTCGGCGGTGGCGCGCACCAGGGCGCCGAGCGCGGCGCCGAGGTAGCCGCGGGCGGCGGCCCAGCGGACCGGGGCGGCGGCGGGGCGGGGCGCCTCCTCGCCGGTGAGCAGCTTGGGCAGGCGCAGGGCGCCGCGCCGGACCCGGTCCAGGACGGTGGCGGTGCCCAGGCCGTCGGTCCAGGTCTCGACGGCGGGCCGCCAGGCGTCCCGGACCTCGGCGGCGGTGAGTTCGGGGGCGCCGTGGAAGAGCGGGCCCTGGGCGCCGCCGTCCTGGCGGGTGATCAGGCCGTGCCGGGCGAGGGCGTCGAGCCAGCGGGCGACCCGGGGGCGTTGGGCGGGGGTGACCAGGGCGGTGGCGAGGAGTTCGGGTTCCGACCAGCCGCGGGCGGGGTCGGTGAGCACGCCGGTCTGCTGGAGGGCGTGCAGCAGGGCGGTGAGGACGGCCCGGTCGAGGTGGGCGCCGAACTCGGTGATCTGTTCGGCGGTGATGCCGATGCTGTACTTCCAGGCGGCGGCGGTGGCGGCCTCGGTGGCGGCGCGCAGTCGGCGGTCGGCGGCCTCGGCCTGGCTGTGCGGGGCGCGGACGTGGGCGAGGACGGCGCCGAGGGCGTCGACGGCGGCGTACACGTCGTCCTGCCGGGGTTCGGGCCCGACGTGCAGGACCAGGCGCAGCGCGGCGAGGTCGTGCTCGGCCAGGCCGGGCTGGCGGCTGAGCTGCCAGAGCAGGGCGGAGGGCAGGCTGAGGTGGGTGGTGCCGTTGGCGGCGAGGGCGGTGAGCTGCTGTTCGGGCCGCTGGTCGGGGTCGGCGCAGTGCACGGTGCCGCCGGCCAGCAGGGTGGCGAGGGCGAGTTCGACGGCGAGGTCGGTGGCCGGGTGGAGCACGGTGTGCCGGATCGGCGGCGGGCCGAGGACGCCGGCCCAGTGGCGCAGCCGGTCCTCGGCGGCGCGGGCGGCGGAGGGCGGCAGGGCGGCGTGTTCGGCGACGCGTGCGGCGAGGGCCCGGGGCAGGCCGCCCGGCGGGGAGACGCCGAGCAGCAGGCCGATGCCGCTGATCGAGCGTCCGTCGGCGACGACGGCGGGCCGGTCGCCGAGCTCGCGCAGCGCGCTGACCAGCGCAGGGGTCGAGGCCAAGGTGATCACTCCGGGGTGCGGGGGAGAAGCCGCACTACTGAACCATGCGTGCAGGCCCGAAGCGGTCGCTGCCGAGTCAAAATTCCGTAATGATTTTCATATCGGCCAGCCAAGCGGTGGGAAGGATCCGGGTGCGAAGGCGTCGGAACTTCGCATTCCGGAACCGCTTGCGCAAGGCCTTGACAGGTGGTTCGGGTGCTGGGTTACTTGGCCTGGGCTTGCCCAGACCGAACGATCGGTTGGGTGCCCAGGATCGGCCGACCTGCGAAGGAGCGACGATGACGGGCAGCCCGCTCGAACCGGAACGACGCCTGGGCGAGCCGATTCCGCCCGCCCTCCTGGACGCCGGCGAGCGGATGGGCGTCGACGAACTGCGTGCCCATCAGCTCGACCGCCTCCGGGCCACCCTGCGGCACGCCTACCACAACGTCGAGCTCTACCGCCGCAAGTTCGACGCCGCCGGGGTGCGCCCCGAGGACTGCCGCACCCTGGACGACCTCGCCCGCTTCCCCTTCACCACCAAGGCCGACCTGCGCGAGGGCTACCCCTTCGGCATGTTCGCCGTCCCGATGGAGCGGGTCCGCCGGATCCACGCCTCCAGCGGCACCACCGGGCGCCCGACCGTGGTCGGCTACACCGAGAACGACCTGTCCGTGTGGGCCGACGTGGTCGCCCGCTCGATCCGCGCGGCCGGCGGCCGCCCCGGCCACAAGGTGCACATCGCGTACGGCTACGGGCTGTTCACCGGCGGCCTGGGCGCGCACTACGGCGCCGAGCGGGCCGGCTGCACCGTCATCCCGGCCTCCGGCGGCATGACCGCCCGGCAGGTGCAGCTGATCCAGGACTTCCGCCCCGAGATCATCATGGTCACCCCGTCCTACCTGCTCACCCTGCTGGACGAGTTCGAGAAGCAGGGCCTGGACCCGCGCGCCACCTCGCTGAAGGTGGGCATCTTCGGCGCCGAGCCGTGGACGGAGGAGATGCGCCGCGAGATCGAGGACCGGCTCGACCTGCACGCCGTCGACATCTACGGCCTCTCCGAGGTGGTCGGCCCCGGCATCGCCCAGGAGTGCGTGGAGACCAAGGACGGGCTGCACATCTGGGAGGACCACTTCTACCCGGAGGTCGTGGACCCGCTCACCGACCAGGTGCTGCCGCAGGGCGAGGGCGGCGAGCTGGTCTTCACCTCGCTCACCAAGGAGGCGCTGCCGGTCATCCGCTACCGCACCCGCGACCTCAGCCGGCTGCTGCCGGGCACCGCGCGGCCGGCCTTCCGGCGGATGGAGAAGGTCACCGGGCGCAGCGACGACATGATCATCCTGCGTGGGGTGAACCTCTTCCCGACCCAGATCGAGGAGATCCTGCTGCGCACTCCGGGCGTCGCCCCGCACTTCCAGCTGCGGCTGACCCGGCAGGGGCGGATGGACCACCTCACGGTGCGGGTGGAGGCCCGCCCGGAGGCGCCCGCCGAACTGCGGGCGGCGGCCCGGGAGTCGATCGTCCGGGCGGTGAAGGACGGCGTGGGCGTGACGGTCGCGGCCGAGGTGGTGGACCCGTACACGCTGGAGCGCTCGGTCGGGAAGATCAAGCGGGTGGTGGACGAGCGCACGTGAGAACAGGAGGTCGGAGGCGCACGGCTGTCCGGGGGGTGATGCCGTGCGCCTCCGACGTCTACAGAAATGTAGACGTTCAGTGGGCGGTGAGTCCAGCCGCCCGGCGGTGCGACCGCGCCGACAGGGCGAGGGCCACCGCCATCAGCACCGCCAGGGCCAGGCTGACCGGGCCGGTGCCCAGGCCGATGCCGCCGCGGTCGGCGCCCACGCCCAGCCAGTCCGCGAACGAGGCGCCCAGCGGGCGGGTCAGCACGTACGCCCACCAGAAGCCGGCCACCGGGCCCACCCAGCGGGCCCGGGAGGCCACCGCCGGGATGGCGATCAGCACGGCGAAGCCCAGCCCGGCCACCAGGTAGCCGAGGCCGAGGGTGGCCGCCGTCAGGTCGCCGAGCGCGGTGCCCAGGGCGAAGGTCAGCAGGACGGCCGCCCAGTAGAACAGCTCCCGGCGCAGCCCGGTCACCCGGTCGATCGCCAGCGAGCCCTCCACCAGGTGCCAGAGCACGAACAGCGCCGCCAGCGCCACCGCCAGCGAACCGGCCGACACCGCGTACGGGATGCCGAGCGCGACGTGCGCCACGTCGGCGACCATCGTGCCGAACACGCTCACCATCACCACGACCGCCCAGTACAGCCCGGGCACGCAGCGGCGGGTCCGCAGCTGCACCAGGAGGGTGACGGCCAGCAGCAGCCCGGCGGCGGCCACCGCCAGGGCCGGGTCGAAGGTCTTGGCGAGGAAGTCCGAGAGCGTCTCGCCCATGCCGGTGGTGAGGATCTTCACCAGCCAGAACCAGCCGTCCACGGCGGGGACCTTGCTGGCGGCCCGGACCTCACCGGGGGCGGCGGGGCGGGGCGCGGTCGGGGCGTACGAGTGGGCCACCTCAGCCCTCCGAGCCGTCGACGGCGGTGTTGGAGGTGAGCTGGCCGTCGGTGCCGTCCACCGTCACCAGGTGGCGCACCCCGTCCTGGCCGACGACCGTCACGGCCCAGGCCGCGCCGCCGCCCTGCTCGCTCACCCGGTGCAGCGACTCGGCGCGGCCGCCGGGGACGGCGGCCTGAGCCTTCTCCAGGGCGGCGGAGGCGGCGAGCGACGGAAGCGGGGCGGGCGCCTGGCCCTGCTGGTGCCTCCCGTGGTGGCCGCCGTTGCCGCGCCCCTCGTGCCCCTGCCCCTGCGCCTTGCCCTGCCCCTGCGCCTCGCCGCGCCCCTGCCCCTCGCCGTGCCCGTACTGGTGCCCGTTCCCGTCCTCGCTCCGGGCCGCCGCCTCGCGGTGCCCGTGCTCCCCGTGCCCCTCGTGCGCGGCCGCCGCGACCGCGAGCCCGCCCCCGGCGAGCAGCGCCACCGCCGCCACCGAGGCGGCTATCCGGCGCTCCCGCCCGCCGGTCCAGGCGCGCAGCCGCTCCGCGCGTCGGCGCCGGGGCGCGAGCGGCGGCACCTCGGGGATCTCCGGCTCGGCCCCGGGCTGCGGGGTGGTGGAGGACAGGGGGTCGGTCATCGGGCGTTCTCCTTGCCTCGTGCGGCGACTGCGCTCAGCTTCCGGCCCGGTACCGCCCGGGCCGCGCCCGGCGATCATGGCGGACCGTACCTGAACCTGCGCTTAAGCCGGGTCGGGAGCTCTCAGGAGCAGCTGGCACCCTGAACGGATGCACATACTCGTCGTGGAGGACGAACACCGGATGGCCACCGCGCTGCGGCGCGGTCTGGAGGCCGACGGCCACACCGTCGACACCGCCCACAACGGCCCCGAGGGCCTCGCCCTCGCCGAGCGCCACCCCTACGACGTGATCGTCCTCGACATCATGCTGCCCGGCCTCAACGGCTACCGGGTCTGCGCCCGGCTGCGCGCGGGCGGCTGCCGGGCCGGCATCCTGATGCTCACCGCCAAGGACGGCGAGTGGGACGAGGCCGAGGCCCTGGACACCGGCGCCGACGACTACCTCGCCAAGCCGTTCTCCTTCGTCGTCCTGCTCGCCCGGCTGCGCGCCCTGCACCGGCGGATCGACCGGCAGCGCCCCCGGCTGCACACCCTCGGGGACCTCGTGCTGGACGCCAACGCCCGCACCTGCACCCGGGCCGGCACCCCGACCAACCTGACCGCCCGCGAGTTCGCGATCCTGGAGCACCTGGCCGCCCGGGCCGGGACGGTGGTCTCCAAACGCGAGATCCTCGACCACGTCTGGGACGCCGACCACGACGCCGACCCGAGCATCGTCGAGGTGCACGTCCACGCCCTGCGGCGCAAGATCGACGCCCCCTTCGGCCGGGCCGCCCTGCAGACCATGCGCGGCGCCGGCTACCGGCTCGACCCGGCCGGCGGCTGAGGTGCGGCAACTCCCGGACAGGCTGCACGGGTCCCGTCGACTCCCGTACGCGCTGCGCCGGTTCGTCCCCCGGACGGTACGGGCCCGGGCCACCGCGGCCGCCGGTACGGTACTGGCCGCCGCGCTCGCCCTGGCCGGCGCCGGCCTGCTCGCCGCCGTGCACGCCGACCTGGTCGCCTCGGCCGCCTCCGCCACCCGGCAGCAGGCCGAGTCGGTCGCCCAACTCGCCGTCCAGGGACGGCTGACGCCCGACCTGCACGCCGGGCACGGCACCGACTTCCTGCAGGTCGTCGACGCCCGCGGCACCGTCCTCGCCGCCAGCCCCAACCTGGCCGGCCGCCCGGCCCTGGCCACCGCGCGGGGCACCGGCTCGCACACCACCGACGAGGTCGACCCGCTCTACGACCACCACCGCCAGCGGCTCGCCGTCGTCACCGCCGACACCCCGAACGGGCCGGTCACCGTCTACGCGGGCGCCTCGCTGCGCGCCGCCGACGAGGCCATGGACATCACCCAGGCCGGGCTCGCGGTCGCCTGCCCGCTGCTGCTGCTCACCGGGGTGGTGGTCACCTGGAAGGTCACCGGGCAGGCGCTGCGCCCGGTGGAGGCGATCCGCGCCGAGGTCGACGCCATCACCGGGCAGGACCTGCACCGCCGCGTCCCCGAGCCCGGCACCGCCGACGAGATCGCCCGGCTCGCCGCCACCATGAACGCGATGCTCGACCGGCTGGAGGCCTCCGGCCGCCGCCAGCGGCAGTTCATCGCCGACGCCTCGCACGAACTGCGCAGCCCGCTCGCGGTGCTGCGCACCCAGCTGGAGGTAGCCGACACCCACCCGGACCCGGCGGTCCGGGCCGAGCTGGTGCACGGCGCCCTGGAGGACACCGACCGGCTGCAGAACCTCGCCACCGACCTCCTGCTGCTCGCCCGGCTGGACGCCGGCGGCGCCGACGACCGACCCCGCCAGCGGATCGACCTCACCGACCTGGTCGCCACCACCGTCCTCGCCCGCCCGTCCGGCCCGCACCGGCGCACCACCGACCTCGCTCCCGAGGTCGCCGTCGACGGCATCCCGCTCTGGCTCGGCCGCCTGCTCACCAACCTGCTGGACAACGCCGAGCGGCACGCGGCGACCACCGTGCACGTCCGCCTGGGCACCGATCCGGCGCGCGGCCTCGCCCTGCTGGACGTCGAGGACGACGGCCCCGGCATCCCGCCCGCCGACCACGAGCGGGTCTTCGAACGCTTCACCCGCCTGGACGACGCCCGCTCCCGCGACCACGGCGGCACCGGCCTGGGCCTGCCGATCGCCCGCGACATCGCCCGCCACCACCACGGCACCCTCAGCATCACCCCGACCCCGACCGGGGCCCGGCTCACCGCGGCGATCCCCCTGGCGGCGGACGACTGAGGGGTGCCGGGGACCCGTTCGGCGCAGCCGGGATCGTGGTGGCGCCCGTTGCTTCCCAGACTCGGAGGACGAGGGCGTGGACTCGACCGGAGAGGCATCCCCCATGAGCATCGGGCTTCGTCGCATCCTCGCGGTGGCCGCAGTGGTCTCCCTCGGCCTGGGCGCCGCCTCCTGCGGCAGCGCCAAGCAGGCCTCCTCCGGCGGCGGGGGCTCCGCCGCCGCGAGCGGCAGCGCCGGAGGCGTCGCGGCGGGAGCCGTCCGGATCGGCCTGCTGCTCCCCGAGACCAAAACGACCCGCTACGAGCAGTTCGACCGCCCGCTGATCGAGAAGAAGATCAAGGAACTGGCGCCGCAGGCACAGATCGACTACTACAACGCCAACCAGGACGCGACCCTCCAGCAGACCCAGGTCGACACCGCGCTCACCAAGGGCGACCACGTGCTGGTCCTGGACGCGGTGGACTCCAAGTCGATCCGGTCCTCCGTCCGGAAGGCCCACGACGCGGGCGTCAAGGTGCTCGCCTACGACCGGCTCGCCCAGGGCCCGGCCGACGCGTACGTGTCCTTCGACAACCACGAGGTCGGCCAGCTGCAGGGCCAGGCGCTGGTCGCGGCGGTGGGCGGCAAGGCGAACGCGGGCGAGATCTTCATGATCAACGGCTCGCCCACCGACCCCAACGCGGCCGACTTCAAGGCCGGCGCGCACAGCGCGATCGACGGCAAGCTGAAGATCGGCAAGGAGTTCGACACCCCGCAGTGGGACCCGAACACCGCCAACCAGGAGGCCGCCGCCGCGATCACCGCGATCGGCGGGAGCAACGTGGTCGGCGCCTACTCGGCCAACGACGGGATGGCCGCCGGTGTCGCGACCGCGCTCAAGGCGGGCGGCCTCAGCGTCCCGCTCACCGGCCAGGACGCCCAACTCGACGGCATCCAGCGGATCGTGGCCGGCACCCAGACCATGACGATCTACAAGCCGTTCAAGCCGGAGGCCGACGCGGCCGGCGAGATCGCGGTCGCCCTCGCCTCGGGCAAGGCGCTGGATCCCAAGCTCGTGCCGACCGCGGTGACCAGCGGCAGCGGCCACAAGGTGCCGGCCGACCTGATCACCCCGGTCGTCGTCACCAAGGACGACATCAAGACCACCGTGGTCCAGGACGGCCTCTACACCGTCGGCCAGATCTGCACGCCCGACTACGCCGCCGCTTGCCGGAGCGCCGGCCTCCAGTAGTCCACCACCGGCTCGGAGCAGGGGAGTTGGTCACTGTGACAGGTGAGACCGTACTCGCCCTGCGCGGGGTCTCCAAACGGTTCGGCGCCGTCCAGGCGCTCACCGACATCGAACTGGAGGTGCACACCGGCGAGGTGGTGGCCCTGGTCGGCGACAACGGCGCCGGCAAGTCCACCCTGGTCAAGGCGATCGCCGGGGTGCACCAGCCCGACGAGGGCGCCATCGAGTGGCGGGGCAGGCCGGTGATCATCCACCGGCCGCAGGACGCCCAGCAGTTGGGCATCGCCACGGTCTACCAGGACCTCGCGCTGTGCGACAACCTCGACGTGGTCGGCAACCTCTTCCTCGGCCGCGAGCTCCGGCGCTTCGGCATCCTCGACGAGGTCGCGATGGAGAAGCGCGCCCGAGCACTGCTGGACACCCTCTCCATCCGCATCCCCAGCGTGCGCATCCCGATCGCCTCGCTCTCCGGCGGCCAGCGCCAGGTCGTCGCGATCGCCCGCGCGCTGATCGGCTCGCCCAAGGTCGTGATGCTGGACGAACCGACCGCGGCCCTCGGCGTCGAGCAGACCGCCCAGGTGCTCGACCTGGTCGAGCGGCTGCGCGAGCAGGACCACGGCGTGATCCTGATCAGCCACAACATGGCCGACGTGATGGCCGTCGCGGACACCGTCGCGGTGCTGCGCCTGGGCCGCAACAACGGCGTCTTCGACAAGCGCCGCACCAACCGGGAAGAGATCATCGCGGCCATCACCGGCGTCACGGACAACGCCGTGACCCGCCGCCGGGCCCGTGGCCAGGAGGGGTCCCAGTGAGCGAGTACCGGCCCGGGAGCACCCCCGGCGGAGAACCCGGGCGCCGCCACCGGCTGCCCGAGGACAGCATGCCCACCGGCGGCGTCAACGCGCCCGTACCGGTGGCCCCGGACGCCACCCCCGCGGTCGACCCCCGGCTGATCGTCCGACAGGAGGGCGTCAAGGGCTACCTGGGCGAGTTCCGCCGCCGGAGGAGCAGCGGCGAACTGGGCTCGCTGCCCGTGGTGCTGGCCCTGATCGTGATCTGGGCGGTGTTCGGCAGTCTCAACAGCACCTTCCTGTCCGCCCAGAACCTCTCCGACCTGTCCCAGCAGATCGTCGGCACCGGCATGATCGCGATCGGTGTCGTCTTCGTGCTGCTGCTCGGCGAGATCGACCTCTCGGTCGGCTCGGTCAGCGGCCTGTGCGCGGCGGTCTTCGCCGTGCTCGACGTCTCCGACGGCGTCAACCAGTGGGTCGCCCTGATCACCGCGATCGCCGGCGGCGCCATCGTCGGCGCGATCCACGGCGTCTTCTTCGCCAAGGTCGGCGCCCCGGCGTTCGTCGTCACCCTGGCCGGCAACCTCGGCTGGAACGGTCTGATGCTCCAGATCCTCGGCGCCACCGGCACCGTCAACCTCTCGGGCAAGGACATCGTCTCCAGGCTCTACAGCACCATTTACGGCCAGCAGATCGCCGCCTACGGCACGGCGGTGGTCGGCGTCGCGCTGTTCCTGCTCGCCTCGCTGGTCGACGCCCGCCGGCGCCGGACCGCGGGAGTGCCGTTCCGGCCGGTCGCCGACATCGTGCTGCGCACCGTCCTACTGGCGATCACCGCCTTCCTCGTCGCGTACACCCTCAACCAGTACAAGGGGCTGCCGCTGGCCCTGCTGGTCTTCCTGATCTTCATCGTGGTGCTGGACTTCGTGCTGCGCCGCACCTCCTACGGTCGGCAGGTGTTCGCACTCGGCGGCAACATCGAGGGCGCCCGCCGGGCCGGCATCAACGTGGCCTGGATCCGGATCAGCGTCTTCACCATCTGCTCCACCATGGCGGCGATCGGCGGCCTGTTCCTGGCCGCGCAGATCCAGTCCGCCAGCCAGACCTCCGGCGGCGGCAACCTGCTGATGAACGCCATCGCGGCGGCCGTCATCGGCGGCACCAGCCTGTTCGGCGGGCGCGGCAAGACCTGGTCGGCGCTGCTCGGCGCGCTGGTGATCGGCTCGATCCAGTCCGGGATGAACATCCAGGGCCTGAGCAACGCCCTCCAGTTCATGATCACCGGTGCGGTGCTGCTGGCCGCCGTCGTGGTCGACTCGCTGGCCCGGCGCACCCGGCGGGCGGCCGGGCGGGCGTGAGTCCCTTGCCGCCGGGCGCGACCGGGGCCTGACTGGCCCTATGCTGCGGGGCATGCCGAGTGAGCTGCGAACTCTCGGGGCCGGCACCGACCCCGCCTTCATCCGGCGGGAGACGGAGCTGACGCCCGTCCCCTTCGTGCCCGAGATCCGTCTGCACATGGCGCAGGACGCCATCGCGCTGTGGGAGACCACCGAGCGCGAACGCGGCCTGCCGGGACTGCCACCGCCGTTCTGGGCGTTCGCCTGGGCCGGCGGGGTGGCGGTCGCGCGCTACGTGCTGGACCACCCCGAGCTGGTCGACGGACGGGCGGTGCTGGACATCGCCGCCGGGTCCGGACTGGTCGGGGTGGCGGCCGCGCTGCGCGGCGCCAGGGAGGTGCGGGCCGCCGAGATCGACGCCTACGCGGTCTCCGCCATCGAACTGAATGCCGAGGCCAACGGCGTACGGGTGGCGGGCGCGCTGGTCGACCTGGTGGACGGGGACGGTGCACCCGCCGAGGTGGTGCTCGCCGGGGACGTCTTCTACGAGCGGGCCATGGCCGCCCGCTTCCTGCCCTTCCTGGAACGGGCCGCCGCCCGCGGCGCCACCGTGATCGTCGGCGACCCGGGCCGGGCCTACCTGCCCCGCGAGCGGTTCACCGCGGTCGCCGCCTACCAGGTGCCGGTGGTGGCGGACCTGGAGGACACCTCGGTCAAGACCACCACGGTGTGGCGTCTCGGCTGACCGTCCGGGGCCCGGGGACTCCCGGCGGCGTCGGCCGAACTCCCATTCGGATGGCCGCCCACGCTGGCGGCCGTCCGTGGGGCGTGGTGCGCTGGGGCCGATGCGCGGGCGAACGATCACGTTCCGTCACGCCGTCGAATCCCGTCCACCCCACCCGACAGGGGACCACCATGACCATGACCGAGAACGACCTCAGGCTCGACTCCACCGAGGCCGCCGCCGACGTGCTGGCCGGCGTGCACGACTTCGAGCAGGCCCTCGCCTTCTACCACCAGCACCTGGCCCCGGACACCGCGACCAACCTGTCCGTCGCGGAGAACGTCCTGCTCTACCAGCAGTCGATGGACACCGAGGTCTTCAAGAAGATCAAGCTGATCCCCGAGCGGAACATCCAGTACATGGCCTCGGCCGGCACGCCTCAGCTGCGCCAGCAGGTCGCCGACCTGCTCGGCCGGGCGTTCGGCCGCACCGTCTCGAAGGACGACGTCTTCGGCTGCGCCGGGGTCTCCTCCGCGCTGGAGTGCATCGCCTTCGGGCTGATGCGCAAGGGCGCGGGCACCCCGGCGCTCAAGCCCAAGGACGAGGTGCTGATCCCGGCGCCGTACTGGCAGGGCTTCAACTGGTCCTTCGAGGAGCGGCCCAAGCTGAAGTGCGTCCCGGTGAACCTGCCCACCACCGGCAAGGACCGCTACCGGCTCACCCTGGACCTGATCGTCCACGCGTACGAGGCCCGGCAGAAGGCCGGCCACCGCCCGCGGATGCTCGTGCTGACCAACCCGCACAACCCGCTGGGCGTCAACTACGACAAGAAGCTGCTCGAGGAGATCTACGCCTGGGCGATGGCGTACACCGACATGCACATCATCTCGGACGAGATCTACTGTCACTCCCAACTCGACGGCTCCAAGACCCCGTTCACCAGTGCGGTGGCCCTGGGGGCGTACTCCGGGTTCGCCGACCGGATCCACGTGGTGTGGGGTTTCGCCAAGGACTTCGGGCTGTCCGGCTTCCGCACCGGCTTCGTGGTCTCCAAGAACCCCGCCGTGCACCGGGCCATGCTGGGTAACAGCGACCCGGCCGAGAAGACCCACCCGCTGCCCTGGTTCACCCCGTTCGACTCGCTGAAGACCTACGTCATCGGGGAGTTGCTCGGCGCCCAGCACAACGGCGAGCCCTACACGACGTTCGCGATGAAGAAGTACCCCGAGCTGCTCAGCGACAGCTTCCGCGACGTGAGGCAGGCGCTGGACGCGGCCGGGATCAAGTACGTCCACCGGGAGGGCGAGAACGCCGCGATGTTCTTCTGGCTGGACCTCACCAAGTACCTCGGCAAGCGCGTCGACCACGACCACGCCGAACTGCCGGTGATCGGCCCGGACGGGCTCGACCCGAACGAGAAGTGGCTGTTCGACTACCTCGCCGCCAAGCCCACCGAGGTCACCCTGCTGCCCGGCGGCGTCATGCACAACCCGGCCCCCGGGTTCTTCCGGCTCTGCTTCACCGCCCGCCCCGCCAAGGAGGTGGTGGATGCCGTGCAGCGGATGGCCACCGCCCTGGGCAAGTTGAAGTAGGCGTGGGGTGTGTGCGGCCCCCGGGGCGGGGGCCGCACACCCGGGTCGTCAGCCGCGCAGGCGGGCCAGCCAGGCCTCGACCTCGTCGGAGCGGCGCGGGAGGTCGGCGGAGAGGTTCTCGTTGCCGTCCTCGGTGACCAGGATGTCGTCCTCGATCCGCACCCCGATGCCCCGGTACTCCTCCGGCACCGTCAGGTCGTTCTGCTGGAAGTAGAGCCCCGGCTCGACGGTGAGCACCATGCCCGGCCGCAGCTGACCGTCGACGTGCTCCTCGGTGCGCGAGTGGGCGCAGTCGTGGACGTCGATGCCGAGCATGTGGCCCGTCCCGGCCAGGGTGAAGCGCCGGTGCAGGCCCAGCTCGTACACCTTGTCGGCGGTGAGGTCGCCGAACAGGCCCCAGGCGGTGAGGTGTTCGGCGAGCGCGCGCTGGGCGGCGTGGTGGAAGTCGCGGAACCGCGCGCCGGGCTTGACCGCCGCGATGCCGGCCTCCTGGGCGGCGTACACCGCGTCGTAGACCTTGCGCTGGATGTCGGTGAAGCGGCCGGAGACCGGCAGGGTGCGGGTCACGTCGGCGGTGTAGAGCTCGTTGGTCTCCACGCCCGCGTCGAGCAGCAGCAGGTCGCCCGGGCGGGCCTGGCCGTTGTTGCGCACCCAGTGCAGGGTGGTGGCGTGCGGTCCGGCGGCGGCGATGCTGCTGTAGCCGACGTCGTTGCCCTCCAGCCGGGCGCGGACGAAGAAGGTGCCCTCGATCAGCCGCTCCGGCGTCTCGGCGTCCGAGTGGAGGACGCGCACCACGTCCTCGAAGCCGCGGGCGGTCGCCTGGCAGGCGAAGCGCAGCTCGGCGATCTCGAACTCGTCCTTCACCAGGCGCATTCCGGACAGGAAGACCTCGAAGTCCGCGTCCCGCTCGGCGGTCGTCCGCTCCCGCAGGGTCGCCTCCACCCCGGCGTCGTGTCCGCGCAGCACCCGGACCGGGGCGGTGGCGGCGGCCAGGTCGGCGCGCACCGTGCGGACGTCCCGGCAGGGCAGGCCGAGCAGTTGCTCGCTCTCGGTCAGGCTGTTGCGGCGACCGTCCCACAGCTCGCCGTGGCCGTCCAGCCAGAACTCGCCGCTCTCGATGTCGGAGCGGTTGCGCAGGTAGAGCACGGCGTGGTGGCCGCTCTGCCCGGTGGGCTCCAGCACCAGGACGGCGTCCTGGGACTGGTCACCGGTCAGGTAGACGTAGTCGGAGGAGGGGCGGAACGGGTAGTCGGTGTCATTGGCCCGCACCTTGGGGTTGCCGGACGGGACCACCAGCAGCTCGCCGGGGAAGGCGGCGGACAGCGCGGCCCGGCGGCGCTCGGTGTGCGCGGCCTGCGGGATCGGCTCCAGGTCGTGGCGCTCGGTGTCGGCCCAGCCGTGCTTCATGCTCTCGGCGAGCTCCTCGGTCACCCCGCGCGTGAGGCCGTTCTTGCGGTACTTGATGGGCGGGGTGGACTCGGTGGGCTGGGCGGGCTCGGTGGGCTCGGTCACAGCGGACTCTCCAGAGGGGGAAACGGCGCGGCGTCGCGCCGACCTGCCGGGTACGTAACAAGCGTTGTGTACCGTATATCGAACGGCGTCCGAAGAGAAGGGGCGGGCACACCCCGTCCGGGCCCCCGCTCCCCTCGTGGCGGGGGCCCGGACGTCGACCCCCGGAAGGATGCCGAGCGTGGTGGGCGGGTGGCGATGCATTAGCCTCTGGGCCTAAAGGTCAAGAAAGCGCCAGGTCGGGGCGTGGGGAAGCACTGGGGAGAGTTCGTGCTCGCACTCAGGTTCGGGGTCGCGGACCTCGCCAACACCCGCTTCGCCGTCTCCCCGCTCGACCACCTGCTCACCGGCGCCGCGCAGCACGGCGTCCACACGTGCCTCGGGCTGCGCCGCGACCGCTGGTGGCGCGAGATCAGGCGCCACGTCCCGCAGCGCGCCGCCCCCTTCCTCGACCTGGTCAACGCCAGCCCCGCCGGGCTCCCCAACTTCATGGGCGCGGACCTCGACGGCGTCCGCCGCCGGCTCACCGACGAACTCGACGCCGTCCTCGCCGTCCCGCAGCAGACCTTCGAACACGACCTCGCGATGTACGGCACCGCGACCCAACTTCCCGTCGCACTCGCCCGGTTGCGCGACGACGGCGCGCGCGGCCTGCGCCGGATCACCGACGGCGCCTGGGCCCTGTTCCACAGCTGCCTCGCCCCCCACTGGCCCGAGATCAGCCGCCGACTGGAAGCCGACATCGCCGACCGCGCCCGAACCGCCGCCCGCGCCGGCGTCGGCGCGATGCTCGACTCGCTGCACCCGAACGCGCACTGGCGCGACGAGGGGGTACTGGAGTGCACCCTCGGCGACCCGTCGGGCGACTTCGCCCTCGGCGGCCGCGGACTGGAACTGCGCCCCAACTACTTCGTCCAGAACGGCATCGGCCTGCTGCTGGCCGAAGGCCGCCCGAGCCTGCTGGTCCACCCGCTCGCGACGCGGGGCGGCGCGTCGGCGAAGCCGGCGCCCGCCTCCGCCGACGGCCTCGCCGCCGTCCTCGGCCCCGCCCGGGCCCGCGCCCTGCGTGCCATCGAGGCCGCTCCCTGCTCCACCACCGAACTCGCCCGGCTGCTCGGCATCAGCCCGCCCTCCGCCTCCGCCCATGCCGCCGCCCTGCGCGCCGCCGGGCTGATCACCACCCGGCGGGACGGCAAACAGGTCCGCCACGCGCTCAGCGAAGTCGGGCACGACCTGCTGCTCGACAACCCGGAGGCCGCCGCGCGGACGGGTGCGGAGCTCAAGTCGATCGGGCGGCCCGCGTGAGCCAGTACTACGAGCTCGGCGGCGAGACGCTGTGGAACCCGGCCACCGGCGCCTCCCGGCTTTTCCTGCGTCAGTTGGCCGACTTCGAGGCGGAGCTGGAACTGCCCTCGGGCATCGGGCCGATGGTCAATGACGAAGCCCGGATCGACCCGGTGGCCTTCGGCGCCTTTGCCCGCGCACTGCTGGTCTGGTACCAGCGGACCACCCACGGCGTCATCCGCGCGCTCTCCGCGGGCTTCGTCGCGACGACCCTGGCCCTCGCCGAGCGCGCGGGTGTCGCGGTGGACGAGGAGCTGACCGACCGGCAGTTGAGTGCGATTACCTGGGAGGTCTCCCGGTCCATGGCGCGATGACCGGCGCGCCCCGAGCGTGCGTAGCGGTCAGCAATGTCAGTCGATGACGAACGGTGCACTGTGCACGGTCGGGTCACTGCTTGCGGTGAAGAAGGCCGTTGAAGGCCGTTCGGGGCCCAGGAGTTCAGATGTCGCCGAGCTCGCCGGACTTGATGCCGGCGATGAATGACTGCCAGGCGTCCATGCCGAAGGCGAGCTGAGGGCCGTCGGGGTCCTTGCTGTCGCGGACGGGGAGAACGCCCGGGAGGCCGGGAGCGACCTCGACGCAGTCCCCACCGCCGTTGCTGTACGAGGACTTCATCCAGGAGTTGGGCTTGACGGCCGTGATGGGGGTCATGGCGTGGAACTCCTTGAGACGGGTGCGGATGAAAGTCAGTGAGTCCGCACATGAGAGGGCTTGGGTCTGGAGCCAATCGTAAGTCCTTGCGAGGGAACGGATCTCCTTCTCGTCATCGCGCTCGACGTAGCCCCGTTGGATGGTTTCGAGGTAGGCCATCCATCTCTCGTCCGTGGAGGTAAGGAGCATGAACGGCCAGGTCGTTGGGAGGTGCTCACCGAGGCTGGACGGTGCGATCTGCAGCTTGACATGCGGAAGGCTGGCCACGCTCTCCAGGCGGCGAAGCTGTTCGGCCATGACGAAGGGGCCGCCGACGGGCCGCAGGCAGCTCTCCTCCATCACGACGTGGATCGAGGGAGCCGGTTCCCGGTACAGCAAGGCTTGCCGTGCCATCCGGACATTCAGGCGCTCGCTGACCTTCTCCTGAGGGATCTCGCCTCGCTGGGCTGCGGCGCCGATGAGCGCGGAGGCGTAGCCCCGCGTCTGGAGCAGTCCGGGGATGACGTTCAGCTGGAAGATCTTGAGAGCGGTGGCCTTGGTCTCGTGCTCGATGTAGGCGAGGAATCCGCCGATGAGAGTGCTGCCCTTCGTGCTCCAGTACAGGAGTTCAAGCGCCCCGCAGGTGTCGAGCACCTTGTCGGCCCGCCGTAGCAGCTTCAGTGGAGCGGGACGTTCGCCGTTCTCGATCAGGGAGATGAGCGAGTCGCTGTAGTTGATCAGCTTCCCGAGTTCGACCTGTGTGAGGCCCCGCGCCTTGCGGAACCGGCGCAGTTGGGCGCCGATGGCCTCGTTCGGGGTGAGGGCTGGGTCAATTTCCTGCTGGGGCACGGTGATCACGCCATTCCACAATGCTGGCTGTCAAAGTCAAGCTCTTCCGCCGCTTGCTGCAATTGGACACTCTTGGTGAGGAGTTGGCAACAGAGAGGAGTTTTTTCGGTGGATATGACAAACACTCAATCTGGCGAGAGCCTCATCCTGCGGCGGAACTTCCCGCCCTGCCGGTGCCCGCAGTGCGGCGATTCCGTCCCCGAAGCGCGCATGGCCACCCACGCCATCGCCCCGGCGACGCCGCCCGCTCGGCGGGTGGCGCCGCCCTCCAACCCCTACCGGCCCTCCACCATCGGCGAGCGGGTCTTCGACGTCCGCTCCGGCCGCTGGGCCGCATTCATGGGCTGGCAGCACGGACGCGCCTTCCTCCGGCCGCCCGGCGGTGGCATCGAGTGGGACACCGAAGCGCGCTGGATCACGAACACCGAACAGTGAGATGCCCCATGAGCAGCATGATCGACAAGATCACGGCCGAGGACCGTCGCACCGCGGCCGACATCCTCGACGACCTCCAGGCCGTCCTGCACGCCGCCGACGTCAAGCTCCCCTCCCTCGGCATCGACTGGCGCTCGGCCAAGGCCACCGGCGTCATCCTGATCGACCTCGGCGCGGCGCGACCGGACGTCATCGAGCGCCTGGTCGTCGTCCTCCGCAGGGGCATGCGACCGTAATCGCCTCCGGCGTCATCGCCGTTGGAAGCCTCCTCCTCGCAGGCGTCGTCATTCTCACGATCCCTGACGACATCTCCCCGGCGGCAGGTGCGCTGGTGTTCGTCCTCGTCTTCCTCACCACCTCCACAGGTGGATTCGCGCTCGTCGCCGGATGGATGAGGGTTCACACATGAGAGCGCGGGCTTCGAGGTGACCTCGAAGCCCGCGCCGAAAGTCAGAACGCCGGCCATTCGGAGAACTTTCCTTCCCGGGCGAGACCAGCCCACGCTTCGCGTGCGGCCCTGAGCCGGGCGTAGCGTTCGCGGGCTTCCATGTCCGATGCGTTCTCCAGACCACTGGTGTCGTGACCCCAGGCCTTCAGTGCGTCCAGGACCCGATCGCGCTGGTAGCGGTCCGTGTTGGTGGCCAACAGGCGGTGGGCGTGGCCGGTCAGCTCGTCTCGGTGCGCCGTGAGATCGGGGTGTTCGGCGAGGGGGATGGCGGTGACGAGGGCCGTGTCGCGCACGCGCGCGTCGTCGTGGGTGAGGTGGGGGCGGACGGCGGCGAAGATCGCCGGCCGCTGTTCCCGGAATGCGCGCATGTCCACGCACACGAAGGGGCCGCCCGT
This sequence comes from Kitasatospora sp. NPDC001683, assembly GCF_053596495.1. Taxonomy (NCBI): domain Bacteria; kingdom Bacillati; phylum Actinomycetota; class Actinomycetes; order Kitasatosporales; family Streptomycetaceae; genus Kitasatospora; species Kitasatospora sp. NPDC001683. The sequence goes on along the minus strand of NZ_JBSFGK010000048.1, from coordinate 6,972 downwards.
ACTGTCGGGGAGCTCGGCGAGGGCGAGGCACTCGTCGTCGGCGTCGTAGGCCGTGTCGCCGAGCCATTTGAGCAGCGTCACCAAGGTCGGCTCGTCGGCGTCATGGCCGATGTCGTCCATCGCGAGGGCCGGGTCGCCGAGGACGCCGGCGATGTAGAGCGCCACCGGCGTGGTGGCCTCGTAGATGGTGTTCTGGTGGATGACCTGCCCGAGCGCGTGCGTGACCGCGTGTGCCCTGACGGCCGGGTCGGGGTCGAGGAGACGAGCCAGGGCGGCCGGCAGGGATTCGCCCGTGCCGAAGGCGGTCTGGAGGCAGGCCCAATCCGTTTCGGTCAGGAGCGTCTGATGGTGAGGCGGCAGCTTGTCGGTCACCGGCGGAGGTTACAAGACGGGCGGTGCGGGCTTCGAGAGGTCTCGAAGCCCGTACCCAGAACCTTGACTACGCAAGGGAGTTGGCGGATCCTCGGTGCCATGACCGTGCCTCCGCAGCCGCCTTCGGGCCCTTCCCGGGCCAACGCCGTGGCCGTGCTGCTGCTCGCGGCCGTGGCCGTCGGCTCGCTGGCTCTGCCGTGGGCCTCGTACAGCGGAGAGAGCGGCAGTCTGGAGGCGTCCGGCTTCGACCTCCTGAACGGCCACCGATGGGCCACGGAATTCCTCGGTGACTCCGTCGCCTGGATGCGGGCTCTGGAGTGGATCGGCATCGCGCTGGTCGGCCTGTCGTTGCTGCGCCTGCTCGGATCGGCTGTCCGCCTGGCCGGTCTGGCGCTGCTCCTGGCGGCCGGGGCGGGTGGCGCCGCGGTGGGTTCGCTGGTGCAGTTCCACAAGGTGCTGGAGGATGCCGGGGCCTTCGCGCCATCCATGGAGGCGGGTCCCGTGGTCGCGGTGGCTGCCGGGGTGCTGTGCTTCCTCGTCGCCTGCTTCGGCCCTGCCGCTCAGCGACGCTGAGCGGCAGGGCCTCGCACTCCTCACCCCCGGTGCACCTGCTGCCGCAGCGCACCCCGCTGGCCGACCTGGAGGTCGCCGGCACCACCATTCCCAAGGGCGTCCCCGTGGTACTCGCGCTCGCCTCGGGCAACCGTGACCCGAAGCGGTTCCGCGACCCCGACCGATTCGACCCCACCCGCGCGGACAACCAGCACCTCGGTTTCGCAGCGGCGTCCACATCTGCTACGGCGCGCCCCTCGCCCGGATCGAGGCCCAGATCGCCCTGGGTGCGTTTCTCCCCCGCCTCGGCACCGCGACCCTCCTCGAGGACCCTCCCCCTACCGGTACAGCCCCGTGCTGCGCGGACCCCGGCACCTTCCCGTCGTCCGCGTGACCAGGGGAAACACGTCCATCACGGCCGACGGGACAACGGCCTCCCACCGCGGACCGGAATGGGCTCCCCAAGCCTGTGGTTGTAGGTCTGCAAAGGTGATTCCAACCGGCTTCGAGGAGTTCTCATGACTCCGTCGTTGAATGGCTCGACCGCCCTGGTCACCGGCGCGACCAGTGGCATCGGCCGGGCGATCGCGCAGGTTCTGGCTGAGCGGGGCGCGCACGTGGTCGTCTCCGGCCGCGATGCCGCCCGTGGGGAGCAGGCCGTACGGGAGATCCGTGCGGCAGGCGGGAAGGCCGACTTCGTCCAGGCAGACCTGGGCAGTGTGGCCGCCGCCCGCCGACTGGCCCGCGAGGCGAGGCAGCTGACCGGCGGCATCGACATCCTGGTCAACAACGCGGGCATCTATCCGTTCGCCGGCACCGTCGACACCACCGAGGAGGTCTTCGACCAGGTCTTCGACGTCAACGTCAAGGCGCCCTTCTTCCTGACCGCCGAGCTGGTTCCCGCCATGGTCGACAAGGGTGGCGGCGCGATCGTCAACGTGAGCTCCCTCGCGGCCGACAAGGCCGTGGTCGGGGCCACCGCCTACGGTTCGAGCAAGTCCGCGGTCAACCAGCTCACCCGGATCTGGGCGGCCGAGTACGGCCCGGCCGGCGTACGGGTCAACGCCGTCCTCCCAGGCGTGACCGAGACCGAAGGCGTGCAGGCCGCGCTCCCCGATGAGGATCGCAGCGAGCTCGTCGCCATGACCCCCGCCGGCCGGGTCGGCCTGCCCAGCGAGGTCGCCGAGGCCGTGGCCTACCTGGTGTCCGACGCGGCCTCCTACGTCAACGGCGCCCTGCTCACCGTGGACGGTGGAGCGTCCGTGCGCTGACCCCGTCCGCCCACGACAGGCGACGCGGGCAGGGCAGACCCCACGGTCCGCTCACAGACCGGGTGCCTGGAAGCCGTTCAGGTACCAGAAGGGGGCGGCGTACCAGATCAGGGCGATCGCGGTGACGAGGGTGCCGCCGGCGACGGGGAGCGCCCAGCCGGGCCAGCGGCGGTGCCGGACCACGATGACCTTGGCGACGAAGGCGCCGTAGAGGAAGCAGCCGGTGAGCGAGTGCAGCGCCACACGGCTGTCGGTGAACTGGACGCCGTAGGCGGTGATGCAGTGCCGGGCGATGGGCAGGGAGAGGAGGAAGGCGGTCAGGCCGATGAGACGGTGCGTGGTGTGAACCGGGTGCGGTGCGGCTCGCAGTGCGGGCAGGCGGCCGTAGATCCACAGGCCGAGGAGCAGTTGAATCAGCGCCAGGCCCAGGAGTGCTGATCCCAGTTGGGCTTTCAGCAGCTGTGCGTCAGTGCCGCGATTCCCGAAGAGGCTGGTCTCGTAGTCGGGGGTGTGTACCCGGCCGTACCAGAAGAGGCCGGCCACCACCGCTACGGGCAGGAGAAGCCACATGACGTCATGGAGCCGTCGATGGCCGGTGGAGGGAACGAGGCCCTCCACGGGCTCGGCCGCCGCCGCCAGCGCGGGCTGCCAGGCCACGAGGATCAGCAGGGTGAGCGCCTCGGCGATGAGGCTGAGCAGGGCTTGTGGGGTGGGGCGCAGGCCGTTCTCGGAGAAGCCGAACAGCCCGGTGGTTCGGGATGCGGCGAACCCGGCGAGCGTGCAGACGGCGATCGCGGCGGCGGCGATCCGCAGGAGCGGGGGTGCCGCCAGCAGGAGGAGTGCGGCCGCTGCGAAGGCGGTGCTGGCCTGTAGCAGGAACAGCGGGCCGATGACGTGGACGAGGCGGTATCCGTCGATGTAGAGCTGGGCGTGGATGTATCCGCTCGCCGCGAGCGTGGCGGCGAGCACCAGGCGCAGTGCGAGGGCGGGCAGGCTCCGGGTGTTCATGCGAGCGTCTTGTCCTTGATGGCCAGTTCGTGGCTGCCCTGCCAGTAGTTGACGGTGCGGACGCCGATCGCGTCCTTGAGGCGGCCGGCGGGCAGTACCACCGGAAGTGGGGCGGGGCCCTCGCCGGGTTTGGGGAACGGGTAGCAGGTGGGGCGGGCCGAGTGGAAGGTGATGTTGCCCTCGGTCTTGCTGAACAGCTGGTGGACGTGCCCGTTGAGGCACGTGACCGAGGAGAAGCGGCGGAACATCGACAGCAGCTGCACCGCGTCGTCGGTGCCCCAGCCCCACGTCGGATACATCGCGAACAACGGGATGTGACTGAAGATGACGATGGGGGTGTCCGAGGACAGGCCGGCGATGTCCTTGCGCACGAAGTCGATCTGGTCGTTGCCCAGGTGGCCGAGTTGCTCCAGGTGCAGCGTGTTGACCAGTGCGATGAAGTGCACACCGTGGGTGTCGAAGCTGTACCAGCCGTCGCCCAGGGTGTTCTGTCCGAAGGCCTGTCGGTAGGCGCGTGGTCCGTTGTCTCCGATCGAGTCGTGCTCGCCCGGTACGGCGAAGACCCGGTCGGTGTCCAGTTGCGACAGCATCTGCTTGACCTGATCGAACTGGGCGGGGGTGGAGAGGTGCGTCAGGTCGCCGCTGTGCATGACGAAGTCGGGTCGGAACCCGAGGGAGTTGACCTGGTTGATCGCTGCGGCGAACGTCCCGGTGACGTCCATGTTGGCCGGGCCCTGGAAGCCGATGTGGCTGTCGGAGACCTGCACGAACCGCAGGTCCGCACTGCTTGCCGGGGCCGCGTTCGCCGATCCGGGGATGTGACTGATCACCTCTCCCGCGGTGACCGTCAGGACGACGGCACCACCGAACCAGGCGGAGTGCCGCATGAGCTGGCGGCGGGTCATGCCGTACTCGCCGCCGCCGTCGGGAGTGTCCTCGGTCATGGCGTCACCTCCACGGTGGCGGTCATGAACGGGTGGATGGTGCAGTAGTAGGGGTAGGTGCCGGGTTGGGTGAACGTGTAGCTGTAGGTTTCGTTGGTGGCCAGGGCTGCCGACTGCAGTGGCCCGCCCGATCCTTGCTTGCTGGTGACGGTGTGGGCGTCGGGGTCGGTGTTGGTCCAGGTCACCTTCGTACCCGCCTTGACCGTCAGAGTGGGCGGGGAGAACGCGAAGTTCTTGATCGTCACCGCGTCGGCGGCCGCTGGAGCGGACGGCTGGCCGCTGGTAGGTGAGGTCGAGGACGTGCTCGGCGGTGCGCTGACAGCGACCGTACCGCTCGTTCCGGAGGCACCGGGAAATCCCGCCAGGCTCGTCTGGCCGGGTCCGGGACTCAGCGCGCCGGCGGGTTCCGGGTGTGACGATCCGCCGCACGCGCTGAGCAGTCCGAGCGCTCCGGCAACGGCGACAGCGGCCAGGCACACCGTACGCGACCGCCGGAGCGGCGGAGAGCAGCTCGTATTCATGACCATCGTTCCTTCTGCGCGTCCCCGGCCGCACGGGCGGGTGACATCCAGGATCAGTCCGGGACCGGTCCTCTCGGACAGACAGACGACCGCGTTACACCCGCCGGGGATGCCGGAAGGGGGTGCGACCCGGCGGGTCACTCTATGTGAGCGGACAGCACCTTCCGTGGAGCGAAACGAGTTCCACGGCGGAGTCTCGTCGTTTCACCCCGGCGGCGGGCAACGGGACGCCTCAAGCAGGCCAGGGGCGTTCGGTGCCCGCTGACAGCGTCGATGACCGAGCCCGTTAGGGTGCAGGTGGATTGAGTGTCACGTCGAGGGTGGGGAGAACATGCAGGTCGTCATCGGATTCGTGCTGGGATGCCTGGTCACCGCCGCGACGTTGCGGATCCAGGCGGGGGCCGCGGCGCGGCTGGCCCAGAGCGCCGCGGACCGCGCAGCCAAGGCGGCCGTCGACGCCCAGGTCGCGGCGGAGTCGACCAGGGTGATGACCAACCGTGTTGTGGAGCTGGCCCGGGCCGTGCAGCCGCCGACCCGCACCGCGCTGTTGGGATCGGTCCACGCGGGGCTGGCGCAACTGGAGCAGCGCAAGCGGGCGGCTGAGCCCCGGGACGCGGTGCCGTGGGATGCCGCGCTCTGAAGGCGCGGGCTTCGAGGGGCCTCGAAGCCCGCGCCGAAAGGTCAGAGCGCGGACGGCGGGGATTCGCCGTGCCGGATTCGAGTGGCTCAGACGCCGTTGAGGGCGTAGTTGCGGAAGGTGGCGAGCAGGGGGAGGACTTCGGTCTTGCTCGGGTCCTCGGTGACGGCCCGCATGGCGTCGATGACCGTGTGGGCGATGATCTTGGTGGTGGGGAGGTCGTCGGGGGTGGCGACCGTGCCCCAGGCCTTGAGGGTCTGGGTGAGCAGGGCGCTCATCCGGGCGCCGATGTTGGCGCTGACGGCGTCCGACAGTTCGGCGATCTCCTCGTCGCTCATGGTGGACCGCAGGCCGAAGGCCAGCGCCATCAGGGTGTCCATCGCGTGCTCGCCGTACGCGGCGACCAGCGCCGGCAGCGACTGCTCCTCGGCCCCGCCCGCCGCAAGGGCGGACAGGGCCTCGTCGTCGTCCTTCCACGCCGCCTCGAGGGCGGCCAAGGCCCGCAGGGCCTCGTCCACGGTCAGGCCGTCTGTCATCTGACGCCTCCAAGGAAACCCCGGCCTTCAGGCCGGGGAGGAATTGGATCGCCCGCGTAGCGGGACAGGGACAGCCGATTCGCCGCCAAGGCCGAATCGGTGTTTCCGGTAGGTGATTTGATCAGCTGTCATGCAGGAATTAGTGTCTCTTGCGTGAAGACCGTTGTGCAGGTGAAGCTGGAGCCGTCGGCCTGTCAGGCCGACGCGCTTGCGGCGACTCTGCGTGCGTGTAACCGGGCTGCGAACCGCGCCTCCGTGGTGGCGTTCGAGTCCGGTGAGCATCGGCGTAACGGTCTGCATCACCGGGTGTACCGGGATCTTCGGGAGTCGTCGGATCTGTCGGCGCAGCCGGTCATTCTGACGATCAAGAAGGTCTGCGACGCCTATGCGACGTTGAAGGCCAACATCCGTGCCGGGAATCTCGGCCCGAAGGGCTCGAGGCGCCGCAACAAGGCCGAGTCGAAGCCGATCAGCTTCCGTGAGGACGCGGCGCAGGCGTTCGATGACCGGTGCTTGAGCTGGAACACCGATGGCCGCACTGTGTCGATCTGGACGACCGCCGGTCGGTTGAAGGGCATTGGGTTCGTATGCTCGGAGGGTGCGGCGAAGATGATCGCCGACCACCGGCAGGGCGAATCCGACCTGGTGTTCCGTGACGGCTCGTGGTACCTGTTCGCGACCTGCGACATCCCCGCGCCGCCCGTGACAGAGCCAACCGATTGGCTCGGGGTGGATCTCGGGATCGTCAACATCGCCACCACCAGCGACGGGCAGGTCATGTCCGGGCGCAGGCTGGAGCGGTACCGCAAGCGGATGCGCGCCCTGACGGCGAAGTTGCAGGCGAAGAAGACCAAGAACGCCAAGCGCCGGTTGAAGGCCATCAAGCGGCGTGAGCGACGTTTCGCGACCGACACCAACCACTGCATCTCCAAGACTCTCGTACAGACCGCTGAACGCACCTCGCGCGGGATCGCCCTGGAAGACCTGACGGGCATCCGCGAGAGGGTCAAGGCCAAGCACGACCAGCGGTACCGACTCCACTCGTGGGCTTTCGCGCAGCTGGGTGCGTTCGTCCAGTACAAGGCCGAGCGCGCCGGGGTGGCGGTGGTCCACGTGGACCCCCGCAACACC